>CAYMSG010000466.1:0-3027 GCA_964392955.1 uncultured Chitinophagaceae bacterium
AAATAGTACTTCCCATGAAGGGAGAAATGACGGAAGGAGGATTCGATGAATTATTATCAGCCGAAGCAGTAGATACAGCTTTAACACAAAAGGGTACCAGCCTGGTATTCATTAACTCGGTGTGTGGTTGTGCGGCCGGCAGTGCAAGACCAGGAGTATTGATGGCTGTGAACAACAGCAGCAAGCGTCCGGATCATTGCCTCACCCGCCCAGCTCACCAGCCATTGCATTGTTTAAAGATGGTCAGTTGGTTCATTTCATTGAGCGTCATAACATCGAAGGCCGTCCTGCACAAATGATTGCGCAGAACCTCATCAGTGCATTTGAAGAACATTGCAATTAACCGTTGCATAACAATTGAAGAAGTATTGATCCCTCAACAGTAGTTGGGGGATTTTTATTTTCGTAATTTCGCTGTTGCTGCAAACTAAGCTATCGTTTCCGTTGATTCGGAAGAGGAAAGTCCGGACAGCATAGAGCAACGTACCGGTGAAGAGCCGGGTCCCGCATTTTTGCGGGAACAGAAAGTGCCACAGAAAATAACTACCATCCCGATTACGATCGGGAGGAAAAGGTGAAAACGTAGAGTAAGAGCCTACGGGTTATAGCAGTAATGTTATAGCAGGGTAAACCTTGCGTGCTGAAATGCCACATAAACCGTCGCCTGAGAGCGGCTCGTTCGATGACGGAGGGTAGGCAGATTGAGCCTTCAGCGTAAGTTGTTGGACAGATAAATGATAGCTCACGACAAAATCCGGCTTACAGGTTTGCAGTATTTTAAACATCAGGCCTCTGTTACAACAGAGGCCTGACCTGTTTTACAGATATCGTTCTTCCATGATCCGTTTGTGGTGCAGGAAATGGCCCAGCGTTACAAAGCCCAGGGCATTAACCGTAATGGCATGTGAGTTGGCACTGCCACTGGTATTAAGGTCTTTATCGGTAAAACTGTTGAAGAGTAGTTCACTGCTTTTGCGTACAGCTCTGAATTCATCAGCCAGTGATGCAACCGTGCGGTTGCTTACATCCGCAATTTCAGCATATTCATTTTCATCGAAACCGGATAGAGGGGCGGGGCTCCGGCGTGCAAACCATAAAGCACGGTGTGTAAAAATTCGTTCCGCATCAATCATGTGCTGCAGCAATTGCTTTACTGTCCATTTTCCTTCTGCGTATGCATAATCGGCTTTTGATTCAGGAATCGATGATAGGAAGTTGTCGAGCACAGCAGCTTGTTGTTGAAAGGCAAGGCGTACATCATCTTCCTGTACATACATTACATAGTTGTGGTAAAACAATGCATAGTCATGTGTGGTTGGTCTTGGCATGTGAAAAGGTTTATTTTTTAGAACACAGTAACAGCAAACATCAGCAATTATTGTAAACTTAAAAAAAATCCCGCTTCGCAGCGGGACCTTTTAGAATATCATTAACCTTTTTTCGATTTACTCACTTTTGGTTTTGGCGAAGGACCACTTTCTGTTTTTCGCTCACCCTTTAGTGTTGCGGCGATCTTGATGGATTCATATGCATTCAGCAAACCACCGGTGCGACTGAAGTTGGCAAAATCTTCTTTTGCAGTAGTGCCGGGCTTTACAACTTCCATGTTTGGATTTTGTGCACCTTTTTCAATACAATACTTTACTTGTTCTGCACTCAATTCAGGATAATACGAAAGGATGAACGCAGCTAAGCCTGCCACCACAGGACTGGCCATACTGGTTCCTTGTGCAAAGCCGTATGTATTGCCACCGGGAATAGTGGAGTATATTTTTACACCGGGTGCAAAAACATCTACTTCGTTTTTACCATAGTTGCTGAAATCGGCAGCGATACCACCCGTTTTCGGATCGCCACTTGCACCTACTGTAATAAAGTTGGTGGCTTTTGTTTTTGTTTCTGCAATATTCGGATTGGGGAAGTTTTCAGTACTGTCAACATTCTTCCCATCATTACCTGCTGCATGCACCAGCAATACACCTTTGCTTTGCGCATAACGTACCGCATCATCCACCCATTTCTTTTGGGGGGAGAAGCTTTTTCCAAAACTCATGTTGATGATCTTGGCACCATTGTCCACTGCATAGCGGATAGCGAGTGCAATGTCTTTATCATGTTCATCACCATCAGGTACAGCACGGATGCTCATAATACGCACATCACTTGCCACACCATCTACACCAATTCCATTGTTACGGGCTGCTGCAATAATGCCGCTTACGTGTGTACCATGAAACGGTGTGCTGGCCATTACATCCGGGTTGCCATAATAACGATCATTGAAATCGTAATAATTATCTTTTACAATTTCACCACGGTAATCTTTTGGTGCTATTTGTGATGCTTCTGCTTTCTTTTCCTGTCCTTTAAAGTAGCTGCTGAATTCTTTAATGATGAAATCGTTGGTAGCATCCATCATTTCAAAACCTCTGAACAAAGCAAGCATGGTTGATTTAGCATCAGCTTCTTTCGAATTGGCTGGTTTAAATGTAACAAGGTCGTTGCCGTTGTATTCCGGTTTGAATTTTTCTTTCAGCATACTGTCGGCAACAGATGATTTGTTGTAGAGATTGCGCAGAAACAATACCTGCGATTGGGCTTCTGTTGAACCGTGTTCAATATCGCCCTGTGCTTTTTTGAAAATGCGGTATTCTTCTTTTTCGATGGCTGATAATTTGCTTTCATTCACTTCACCACCATATTTTGGTTTGAGTGCATGGTAGAGGCGTGCTGCTTCGTACGAATCTTCTTTTACGTTACGGCCATCTTTTCCACCCAGGAAATTCCATCCATAGTAATCATCAATGTATCCATTGTTATCATCATCAATGCCGTTGTTGGGAATTTCTTTCGGGTTGCGCCAAAGGATGGGTTTCAGATCTTCGTGCAGGGTATCAATCCCGCTATCGATCACCGCTACAATAACGGTGGTGCTTTTCCGGTTCTTGACAAACTCGAACGCCTGTTCCATACTGATGCCATAAAAACCATCATTGGTTTTATCCTTCAGATGCCATCCTTTCAACT
>CAYMSG010000467.1:0-2998 GCA_964392955.1 uncultured Chitinophagaceae bacterium
TCGCAGATACTCTGCCTCTAAAAAACCGATTCTTGCTTTTGCAGTTAAGTAATCCTGCTGTAACTGGATGTATTGCTGATCTTCCACCATACCAATCACTTCGCCTTTTCGAACATGCATACCGGGCAGCAACTTGGTTGATTTGAGATAGCCGCCCAATGGCACACTGATGGAAACGATGTTCTGCGGAGGCACATCAATACGGCCATTCAGCTTTAGTACCGAAGCGATAGAGCGTTGTTGGATAGCCACCGTTTGCAAGGCTGCATTTTTCAGCTGCGCATCAGTTAATACAATGCGGTTTGCGATTCCTTCTGTTGCATCGGTTTCTTTTGCTGCATCGTTATTGTTGCAGGAAAAAAGTAAGAGAAGGAGTGCTGTCAGAACAAGTGGCTGTGTCATTCCTTTTCGTTTATTGATTGTCATAGTAATGAAGTTGAATGATGCTTTCGTTAAGATTACGAAGAGCATTGATATAATCATTTTTTATAGCAGTGGCCTGGTTTATCAGCATGAACCATTCTAAATAATTGATAAGACCACTGTTGAATTGCTTATTGGCTGTTTCAACTATCGTATCAGCATTTTTTACTGCCGTGTTTTCAAAGTAAGTAACAGCTTCACGATACTGATTATACTGCGTCATTGAACGTTGGTAACTATTTTGCAAGGTCTGCAAACTGATAGCCAACTGATTTTCTGCAACCTGTTTACTGAACCTCGCACTATTGATCTTTGCTTTTTGTGCTCTGGCAAAAACTGGAATACCAACACCCACCTGTACTGATTGAAAACGTCTTGCGCTGCTATAATATTTATCATCGGCACCTATCCCGGTGATACTGCTAGTGAATAAACCAAGCGATAATTCCGGCAACAACTTTGATTGCTCTGCCCGGATGCTGGCCTCAACCATACGTTCCCGTTGCTCCGCCAACTTGATATCAGGATGCTGAGATAATTCAGCCATAGTTGGTTGATAGCTGATACGAAAAGGAGCGGAGGGTTGAAAATCATTGGTCGTGTTTAACAATACCTGGAACTGAAGCTGTAACATAGCACGATCGTGCAACAGTTGTTTACGTTGCAATACAATCTGTCCGAGCTGTGTTTCAGCGGTGGTTTTTTCCAGAATATTGCTTTCCCCTTTTTGTAAACGCAACTCCGTTCGTTTGTAAAAAGCGGTGAACAAACTATCTGCATACTGCAACAGTTTTTCTTTTTCCTGTAAATACAGCAATTGGTAAAATACCGATTCAACCTGCAACTTCAGTTCTTTTTCTTTAACCGCAGTTGACAATGAACTGTTTTTCCATTCTTCCCGCAACAGCTCTTTTTGACTATTGTACACTTTTGGAAAACTAAAACTTTGAGAAAGACCAAAACGTGTATCCGTATAAATGCTGTTAAATTGTCCTGCTTCCGCATGTACTGTTGTTTGCGGCACCACTGCTGCTGATGGAATAAGCATTTGTTTATACTGTGTAATCAATTGCTCATTCTTTAACAGCAGGTTATTTTTCAGCGCTGTATCGATTGCAGCATTTATACCAATGGGCGTTTGTGCTGTTCCGGTTTGTTGCAGGAAAAAGAGCAGCAACAGACTCACCAATCCGGTTTTGTTTTTCTTTTTCATTTTGATTCCTTTTTCAAAAATGATATACAATACAGGTAAAACAAAAAGTGTAAGAAAGGTAGCGATGATCAAACCACCGATCACCACCGTTGCCAAAGGACGTTGCACTTCTGCACCGGCACCATTACTTAATGCCATTGGTAAAAAACCAAGCGATGCAACAGAAGCCGTCATCAATACAGGACGTAAACGTATTTTGGTACCCATCAATACAATACGACGTACATCATCCAGTCCTTCTTTTCGCAAGCGGTTAAATTCAGCGATCAATACGATGCCATTTAATACTGCCACCCCAAACAAAGCAATGAAGCCAATTCCAGCACTGATGCTGAATGGCATGCCACGCATCGCCAGAAATAAAATACCGCCGATAGCAGATAACGGTATAGCAGAGTAAATGAGTAATCCCTGTTTAACCGAACCAAATGCGAAATAAAGCAGCACAAAGATCAGCAACAGTGAAACGGGAACCGCAATCATTAAACGTTGTTTGGCTTCATTCAGATTTTCAAACGCACCACCATAGGTTACATAATAGCCGGCAGGAAGTTTTAATTGTTGCTCGGTTTTTTGTTGAAGTTCGTTGACAATACTCTGTACATCACGACCACGAACGTTGAAGCCAACAACAATACGTCGCTTTGCATCTTCCCTTTGAATTTGATTGGGACCTTCTTTAATTTCCACATTCGCCAGTTGATACAACGGGATCTGCGAACCGGATGGAGTAGGGATGAGCAGCTGCTGAATATCCTTCACATCTTTTTTCTGATCGCCTTTTAAACGCACTACAATATCAAACCGTTTCTCTCCTTCAAACAACATTCCGGCGCTTTGTCCGGCGAGTGCAGTATTTACAATCTTGTTTACATCTGCAATACTTAAGTTATACTGTGCAATTGCTGCACGGTTATATTGAATAATGATCTGCGGCAATCCATTTACGGCTTCCACATACAAACTCTTTGCACCTTCAACTGTGTTGATGATCTTGCCGAGTTTTTGTGCATACATGGCCAATGTGTCAAGGTCTTCGCCAAAAATTTTGCACACCACATCCTGTCTTGCACCCGTCATCAATTCATTGAAACGCATTTGTACCGGGTATTGAAAACCGGTTGTAATGCCAGGCACATCTTTCAACGCTTCACCCATTTTTTCTGCCAGTTCATCAAAGGTTTTAGCTGATGTCCATTCTTCCTTGTCTTTTAAGATCACCATCAGGTCGCTTGCTTCCATGGGCATGGGATCGGTGGGCACTTCGCCACTACCAATCTTTGTAACCACTTTTTCTACCTCCGGAAATCTTGTTTTAAGAATATGTGCGGCTTTCTGTGTGTAATCAATTGTTGTTTGCAA
>CAYMSG010000468.1:0-2996 GCA_964392955.1 uncultured Chitinophagaceae bacterium
CGGCAGTTGATGATGTTTACATCCAGTCCGTTTGATAGCTGCAGCACCCTGTAATAACCACTTGCAATATCTTCTGGAAAAAACAACCAGTTGTCCTTGAGTTTTACGTGCAGTTGTACAGCCAGATCGTTGATCATGTCACTGTAACTGGAATGTGTATACTCAAATGAGAACATAACCTGCTTGTTTCCTCAAAGTAAACAAAGGAAATGGCAAATACAATGATCCTGGTTCTTTAATAACGTAATGGATTGCGTTTTCTGAACCAGATGTATTGGCGGATGTTCATCCAGAAAGCAACAAAGAAATAGATAATGAGAGGCGACCCCATGGTGAGGAAGGAAATGTAGATAAAATATTTCCGGATGGTACTTGTAGCAATTCCCATACGCTCGCCCAGCCAGCTACAAACTCCAAACACATTCCATTCGATCAGATGACGTAAACGACCCATGCTTTTCATTTATAGTGTGAAATTACTTTATTATACAATTCTTTCGTCCACTTGGTTCAAAAAGTTGCTGATAAATCGGTAAATTCGCACCCCAATCAATTACAGGATTGCAATTGCAGGTTACAGACCAGCCAATTATCAACCGGGCATTCCCTTTAATCTGCAGTGAAACATTTCGAAAAAATCTTAAAATCTTACACATGGCATTTGATTTAGACCTCATCAAAAAATTGTACAGTGAAATGCCTGCCAAAGTGGATGCAGCCCGTAAAACCCTGGGCCGCCCCCTAACATTGGCAGAAAAAATATTGTTCTCCCACTTGTGGAAGGGAGTAGATGTACAGGATTTCGAACGTGGAAAAGCGTATGTTGATTTTGCCCCCGACCGTGTGGCGATGCAGGATGCTACGGCACAGATGGCGTTGTTACAATTTGATACTACCGGCCGTAAGAAAGTGGCCGTTCCTTCTACCGTTCACTGCGATCACCTGATTGTTGCAAAAACAGAAGGAAAAGAAGACCTGGTAAAAGCCGTGACTGATAATGAAGAAGTGTACAACTTCCTTTCTTCCATCTCCAATAAATACGGCATTGGTTTCTGGAAACCCGGCGCCGGTATTATTCACCAGGTAGTGTTGGAAAATTATGCCTTCCCCGGTGGAATGATGATTGGTACCGACAGCCACACTGTTAATGCAGGTGGTTTGGGTATGGTGGCGATTGGTGTAGGTGGTGCTGATGCCTGTGATGTAATGGCGGGCTTGAGCTGGGAATTATTAATGCCGAAACTGATTGGTGTGAAATTGACCGGCAAACTCAACGGCTGGACTGCCCCCAAAGATGTGATCCTGAAAGTGGCTGGTATTCTTACTGTAAAAGGTGGAACCAATGCCATTGTAGAATATTTTGGCGAAGGCGCCACCAGCATGAGTTGTACCGGTAAAGGCACGATCTGTAATATGGGTGCTGAAATTGGTGCAACCACTTCTACATTCGGTTACGATGAGAGTATGGCTCGTTACCTGAAAGCAACCGGCCGTACAGAAGTGGCAGATGCAGCCGATCAGATCAAAGATTACCTCACGGGCGATCCTGAAGTGTATGCAAATCCTGAAAAATATTTTGATAAAGTAATTGAAATTAACCTGAGTGAACTGGAACCACACCTGAATGGACCTTTCACGCCGGATTTAGCTACCCCGATTTCGCAAATGAAAGAAGCAGCTGCGAAAAACGGCTGGCCTACAAAAGTAGAAGTGGGTTTGATTGGCAGTTGTACCAACTCTTCGTACGAAGATATCAGTCGTGCAGTAAGCCTTGCAAAACAGGTGGCTGAAAAAGGATTGAAAACAAAAGCTGAGTTTACCATTACGCCCGGTAGTGAACTGGTTCGTTACACCATTGAGCGGGATGGTTACCTGAACACCTTTGAAAAAATTGGTGCAACTGTATTTGCAAATGCCTGCGGACCTTGTATTGGTATGTGGGACAGGATGGGTGCTGAAAAACAGGAACGCAACACCATCGTTCACTCCTTTAACAGAAACTTTGCCAAGCGTGCCGATGGCAACCCGAACACATTGGCATTTGTAGCAAGTCCTGAACTGGTAACTGCATTGGCAATTGCAGGTGATCTTACATTTAATCCGATTACTGATACACTCACTAATGAAAAAGGCGAACAGGTAAAACTCGATCCGCCCAGTGGTGATGAATTACCAACAAAAGGTTTTGCGGTAGAAGATGCCGGTTACCAGGCACCCGCAGAAGATGGCAGCAATGTACAGGTAGATGTGAAACCCGACAGCAAGCGTTTACAGTTACTCTATCCATTTGCTGCATGGGAAGGCGTTGACATCAAAGGATTGAAACTCCTCATCAAAGCAAAAGGAAAGTGTACAACAGATCATATCTCCATGGCGGGGCCTTGGTTGAAATTCCGTGGCCACTTAGATAATATCAGTAACAACCTGTTAATAGGTGCTACCAATTTCTTCAATGAAAAAACGGATAGTGTAAAAAATCAATTGACAGGCGAATACGGACCGGTACCAGCAACACAACGTGCTTACAAAGCAGCAGGCATCGGATCAATTGTAGTGGGAGATGAAAACTATGGTGAAGGTTCTTCAAGAGAGCATGCGGCAATGGAGCCCCGTCATTTGGGCGTTCGTGTAGTGCTGGTGAAATCATTTGCACGTATTCACGAAACAAACCTGAAGAAGCAAGGTATGTTGGCATTGACCTTTGCGAACAAAGAAGATTACGATAAGATCCTTGAAGATGATACCATTGATGTAACTGGCTTAACTTCTTTTACGCCGGGTGTGCCTTTACAGTTAGTGCTGAACCATGCTGATGGAAGCAGTGAAACAATTACTGTTAACCACAGCTACAATGCACAACAGATCGAATGGTTTAAAGCAGGCGGTGCACTGAATGTGATCCGTTCTGAATTTGCAAAAGGATAATCATTAATTCCGGTCGGGGGCGCTTGAAGCGACCTGAGCGATAATAAAATTAAATCCCCCGTTTCAAAACG
>CAYMSG010000469.1:0-2984 GCA_964392955.1 uncultured Chitinophagaceae bacterium
AGTAATAACCCTTGATCTGCCGGTTGAAGAGTTGTTTGTACAGAAACAGGCGGATGTAATGTTTCAAAATATCATGCAATCGGCCGATCAAACCTGGGGTGGTTTTGGAGGAGCACCGAAGTTTCCGCAAACTTTCAGTATTTCATGGTTATTACAGTATGCGTATTTCAATCATAACAAAGAAGCCTTGCAGCATGCATGTCGTAGTTTGGATAAAATGATCCAAGGTGGTATTTATGATCATGTTGGCGGCGGCTTTGCACGTTACAGTACCGATACAGAATGGCTGGCTCCTCATTTTGAAAAAATGTTGTACGACAATGCTTTGCTGGTAATTGTTTTGAGCGATGCGTATAAACTTACGAAACAGCCGCAATTCAAACGGGCTATTGAAGAAACACTACAGTTCATTGAACGGGAGATGACTTCATCCGAAAATGGATTTTATTCTGCATTGGATGCCGACAGCGAAGGGGTGGAAGGAAAATATTATACATGGCTAAAAGCAGAAGTGGATACTGTTTTACAAAACGATGCAGCATTCTTCTGCAAGTTTTACGATGTTACAGAACATGGTAACTGGGAGGAGGTAAATATTCTGCGTACCAAACAAACCGCTGTTGATTTTTGTAAAGACTATGAATTGGAAGTAAATGCGTTTGACATAAACATGCGCACCTGTCTTGACCGGTTACTGGAGGTTCGGGAACAACGCATACGGCCATTACTTGACGATAAGATCATTCTCGGCTGGAATGCATTAATGAACAGTGCCTGCAGCAAAGCATTTGCTGCCACCGGTAAAGAAGCGTACAGAGCAAAGGCCATCAGTAATATGAAGCTGTTATTACGGGTATTTCAAAGCAACGATGGAATGAAGCATGTGTACAAAGAAGGCGTAGCAAAATATCCTGCTTTTTTAGATGATTATGCTTTTCTGATTCAGGCGCTCATTCATTTGCAGGAAATAACTGCCGATACCAGCTACCTGGAAAAAGCAAAAGAGCTGACTGCGTATGTCATCAACCGGTTTTCGGAGGAAGAAACGGGTTATTTCTTTTTTACCCCGGCCAACCAGGCCGACATTGTTGTGCGGAAAAAAGAGGTGTACGATGGGGCAGTGCCTTCGGGTAATTCGGTGATGGCAGTAAGCATGCATTATCTCGGCGTAGTGTACGACCGGCCGGAATGGAGGGAAAGAAGCACCCGGATGTTACTGGGATTGCAGGATGCCGTACTGCGTTACCCTGGTTCATTTGGGGTTTGGGCAGGTCTTTTTTTGAACCAGATCCGGGGATTTCAGGAGCTGGCAATTGTGGGTACAGATCATGAACACAAAAAAGATGAGGTGGTAAGTTGGTACCAGCCGAATTTAATTCTGCAGTCTTCCGCAGAAATGAATAGTAGTTTCCCGCTATTATCCAATAGGGATGCTCCACAAGGCACCACTTATTATTACTTATGTAAAGGATATGCCTGTCTTAAGCCAACGGCTGAAACACAGGAAATACGGGCAGTTTTAGCTTCATTTACAGGTTAAAACAATAAAATAATTAAATGCCCGTTATCGTTGACGAGCTGTAAAAACATTTTGAATATTTAAAAATTAATTATTAGCATTGCGATGAATTTAGAGGTGAATCCTGAAAAGGACTACTTAAATTTGTCCAATACCTTAATCAAGAAAATTAAATTCTTAACAAATGAAGAACCAACTGTTAAGTTGCCTAACAATCGCCGCCCTATCCGTACTGGCTGTCAGCTGCGGTAAATCGAAGTCTTCTTCGAAGTCAGCTGCAAACAATGGTCAACTCGCAAGTGCTGTGTATAGTGCCAAACAAAACAACAACACACATGCGGGAATGGTCATGATTCCGCAAGGTACCTTTCACATGGGGCCTAGTGATGAGGACATCAACTACGCTTATACTGCACGTAACCGCCAGGTTTCTATCAGTGGCTTCTGGATGGATGCTACCGAAATTACAAACGGTGAGTATAAATTTTTCGTTAACCAGGTAAGGGATTCAATTGCAGCGACTATTCTGGGCTACATCGACCCGAAAACCAATGCGATCGACAAAAAGAAAGCAGCGGGTATCTGGAAAGAAAAAAACATCTACGAAAAATTAGGCCAGATGATGATGGCACCGGATGATCGTATTTTCGGCAAAATGGAAATTGATCCTGATAAGCTCATCTACATGGAAGAATATGTAGATTATAAAGCAGCAGCTTACCGTAAGCCAAACGAGCCCCGTTCAAAATTCATCATTAAGAATCCAGTTAAAGTTTATCCCGATACATTGGTGTGGGTGCGTGATTTTTCTTACAGTTACAACGAGCCCATGAGCCAACGTTATTTTGCACACCCTGCTTTTGCAAACTATCCTGTAGTGGGTGTTACCTGGAAACAGGCAAATGCATTTTGTAACTGGCGTACTCGTTACTTAAATGACTTTAACGATTCAAAAGGCTACGCAACAGAATCAAGCTATCGCCTGCCCTCTGAAGCAGAGTGGGAATATGCTGCCCGTGGCGGTCGTTCACAATCAATGTTCCCCTGGGGTAACTATTATCTCCGTAACCGCAAAGGATGTTTAATGGCCAACTTTAAGCCCGGCCGTGGTAACTATCCTGAAGACGGTGGTTTCTATACTGTACGTGCAGATGCTTACTGGCCAAACGACTTCGGTCTTTACAACATGGCGGGTAACGTAGCAGAATGGACAGGTTCTCTTTACTACGAAGGAGCATACAACTTTGCGCACGACATGAACCCCGATATCCGTTACAATGCGAAGGATAGTGATCCTCCCCGTATGAAACGTAAAGTGGTACGTGGTGGCAGCTGGCAGAGTGTTGGTTACTTCCTGCAAACAAGTACCCGTAATTATGAGTACCAGGATACAGCGAAATCATACATCGGCTTCCGTTGTGTGATCAACCTGCCGCCCATGATGAAGAAGCGTTAATACCTCAAC
>CAYMSG010000470.1:0-2977 GCA_964392955.1 uncultured Chitinophagaceae bacterium
AAAACCAATCGGTGGGTTTCAGTTGCAGCAAAAAAAGTTGGCCGAAATGATCACTGAAATTACAAAAGCACAATTACTCAACTGGCGCTTAGGTGTATTGATGAGCGAAGGAAGAGCCACACCACAACAGGTGAGCATGGCCAAGCGTAACAGCTGTGAAATTGCAACCAATATTTGCAGGGATGCAAGACAGATGTTAGGTGGTATGGGTATTACCGGCGAATATTCAGTGATGCGCCACATGATGAACCTGGAAAGTGTAATTACTTACGAAGGAACACATGATATTCATTTACTCATTACAGGTATGGATGTTACCGGAATTAATGCGTTTAAATAATTGTGATTTTTAAAAATTAAGAGGACATCGGCTTGCGATGTCCTTTTTTTATGTCTATCTTTTTCATAGCAAGCATAATTTATTTATTTCAACAGGACGCAACCATTCGATTGTGGCATTCATCTTGCAGTTATTCTGCGGGATTTCTATGTCCTGCCCGTACCCGGGTTAACTAACTGTTATTGAATCCAGATTTTTTCATTTTCTAAAATCCACCAGTATGGTATCAGTAATTATTCCTGTATTGAACGAAGCCGATACAATTGAAAGTGTTGTAAAATTTGCCTTGTCGAATGAGCATGTAACCGAAGTGATTGTAGTGGATGATAAGTCGTTTGATGATACTGTAAATATTGCAGCCGCAGCCGGTGCGAAAGTGATCACCAGTACCAAGCTGGGAAAAGGAATGTCGATGAAAGATGGACTGTTGTGTGCAACAAACGAAATACTTGTATTCCTGGACGGCGATATTGATCCTTATCCGCCACTCACCATTCAGGATCTTGTTTCACCAATCGTTCATGACTCGCATGATTTTGTTAAGGCCACCTTTGGCCGTAATGCAGGCCGTGTAACCGAACTGGTAGCAAAACCATTATTGAATATTCTGTTTCCTGATCTGGCTGAATTTGAACAGCCCCTCAGTGGTATGATCGCCGGACGAAAAAAGTTTTTTGAGAAGATTGATTTTTATGATGACTACGGCGTAGATATCGGCATTCTCATAGATATGCACTTGATGAACGCACGAATTACCGAAGTGAATATTGGTTATATCGACAACAAAAGCAAACCCTGGCAGGCATTGGGTAAAATGAGCAAAGAAGTATCACGTGCCATTATTCAAAAAGCCATGCAGCAAAATCAGCCTAATGCAACACTGGAAGAACTTCAATCTTTTTCTGAAATACGTGATCAGATGGAGTTTGCCATTCGTGAAGGTTTGAAGGGGCTTGATAAGATCGCCATTTTTGATATGGACGGAACCATTTTACGTGGACGTTTTATTGATACCTGTGCAAACTTGTATGGCTTTGAGAAAGAATTACTCAACATCCGTGCAAGTGGTGGTGATACAGCCAGTAACACAAAAAATATTGCAAAGCTGTTGAAAGGCCGTGACCTTTCGCAGATACTGGCTGTGGCCGATAGTATTCCGCTGGTAAGTGATGTAAAAGATGTGGTAAAAGAATTAAAAAGCAGGGGATATGTAGTTGGTATCATCAGCGATAGTTATGATGTGGTAACCAACCATATCAAAACAAAAATTGGTGCTGATTTTTCGTTGGCCAATGAGCTGGAGTTTTCAAAAAGTGTAGCAACCGGTGAGGTGAAATTGCCTTCGTTCTTTTTTAATCATACCGAATCGATCTGCAAACACAGCATCTGCAAAACAAATGCGGTGCAGCATATATTGAAGCATTACAACATCGATATCAATAATGCCATTGCAATTGGCGATAGTGAAAACGATCTTTGTATGGTAAAACATGTGGGCGTGGGTGTTTCTTTCTGTTCATCAAACGAATTATTGAATTATCTTGCCGACCGGCAAATAACAGTTCCTTCGTTTAGCGAAATACTTGAATTTGCCTGATGCATATGTCTGTCAGGTCGGTTGTTCGAAATATTAACCGTTACAGAGCCTCACACGTCAGTGAGCGGAATTTTCTTCTCATCTCCAGTATTATTGTTGGAGTAGCAGTAGGGCTTGTTGCTGTGGCTTTAAAAAAATCAGTACATGCCATCCAGTTTTGGCTGCGTGAATTGTTCAAGGGCCACGATTGGCAGTATTTGTATTACCTGCTGCCGCTTATCGGCATCCTCATTACTGTGTTTTATGTGCAGAAGATACGCAAAGGAAAAATCGGGAGAGGTATCAGTGGTATCATTCAATCCATTTCCAAACGTCATGGTAATATTCCACCCGATAATATGTACAGCCACATGGTTACAAGCGCTGTTACAGTTGGATTTGGAGGATCAGTAGGATTGGAAGCACCGATCGTAATCACAGGTTCGGCAGTTGGTTCCAATATTGCACGTGTGTTTTTGCTGAGCCAGAAAGAGCGGGTGGTGTTACTGGCGTGTGGTGCTGCAGCAGGTATTGCGGCGGTGTTTAATACACCTGTTGCCGGTGTGTTGTTTGCGATGGAAGTATTACTGGCTGAATTTTCAATTCCAACATTTATTCCCATACTCATTGCTGCAGCAAGCGGTGCAGTTATTTCCCGTTTGTTATACAATGAGCATTTGTTCTATCTGCTCACCAAAGACTGGCAAATTGATGCCATTCCGTTTTATCTGTTACTGGGAGCCTTGTGTGGATTGGTATCGGTTTATTTTATGCGTGTGTATTTCTGGACCGAAAAAAAGTTTGCAGCTTCTTCTGCCATACTTCCAAAAGCGATTGCCGGTGGTTTACTGCTTGGCTTATTGATTTTTTTCTTTCCGGTATTGTATGGCGAAGGGTATTCAACCATCGCCGCTTTGTTTAACAACGATGCAGATAAATTACTCAGTAATACGTTTTATGGCGAATGGATCAGCAATCCATATTTATTGTTGGTGATCGTAATTGCTATTGTATTATTTAAAGTAGTGGCATCGGCTGTAACCATCAGTGCAGGAGGCAAC
>CAYMSG010000471.1:0-2977 GCA_964392955.1 uncultured Chitinophagaceae bacterium
TTCTGAATTACTTCCTTTTCTGACTATTAAATTTATTAATTTGTAAACATAGGATCAGGTTTTATGCAAGTGGGGCTGACTTTTTAAGTCTTTCATCTATGGTGCATGTATCATCTTCATATCGGGCTGACTTGCTTCGCTGCGTCAGTTTATGTTTTTCAACTTTTGTTTACTAATTTGGCTTTTATTAGGCCAAGCAGACGGAACAACAAAACCCACCTGCATAAAGCCTTCAACGTTGCCTGTAAGCAATTCGACACACTTAATGAATATAGAAACCATCAAGACCTTTGCACTTGAAGAAATTTCAAAGAAAACATTTGGAACCACAACACAGTTTTTGGAAATCCATTCCATCAAGACCAATAACGGCCAACCCATTATTTCACGGGTTGATACTGAGGATGAAGATGGAAAAGTAATCGTTTACTTCCCATTCGAAGACGAACCATTCTATTTAGCTGTTTGCTTTGACACTGCTGAAAAGATAGAATTGGTAGATGTTTATATTGAACCAGGACTTCAAGTCTATTTATGGATTTACAATTCACCGAAGATTGCTATTGGCGACTTGCCAATTGAACCGTCTAAGATTGGAGATAAACATTACATTATCACAGTTGACAATGGTGAGCCGGACGGTTTTGAAGATAAGCTCAATAAATTGCTGACAGCTCTTGAAAATTACAAAGACAAAATGAAATTGCTTGCCGACAAAACCCATATGAGTTTAAATGTTGTATACCACGGCTATAAAGACCAAATGTGGGGAATGCATTTAGATAAAAAGACGATAAACAGATTGAACAACTTAGGCATTGATTTCGACATTGACATTTATGCAAGCGGCAACAGTTTGACTTCATAATATTTTGCCTACAGCCAACGTTCAGTTTTGCGTCAGCAGGGCTGACGGGGTCAAGCCCCAGCTTTTGCACTACTATCGGCTGCATATCGGGCTTGACCCCACTGCGCCAAGCGCAGGAACGTTGTAAGCTTTCAGGAAACCTTTGCACATGAGAAGATAAAAAGAGAATTGGATAATATCACTCTATATGTCCACAGATTTACTTTAATAGGATTATTTGTAATAGTCGGCTTTACTTCTGCTATTATTGGGTTTCGAAAGAAATCTGTTTGATGTAATTCGAAAATCACCCTATTTAAAAAACTAAGACAATTATTATTTCACCTGCTACTCCTGTCCGATTTACACAACTGATTAACGTCTGAAATTTCCGTTACATTTGAAAGAGCAATAACGGCAAAAAGAAATCCATCAGTACAGGCACACCCCACATGCAAATTGAAATAACCCATGTTCAGACATAAAGGCAAAACAAGAACCTTAGTCCACAATTTGAGAATCGCTTCATTATTGTCGTTTGTTGCAGGGCTGGTAAACGTGGCAGGATTTTTAGCCGTACAAAAATTAACGACCAATGTAACCGGGCATTTTGCATTTTTTGTAGATGAGGTATTCAAACAAAATTTCTGGGGTGGGCTCAATTACTTTTTATACATCCTGTTCTTCTTTCTGGGCTCGTTTTTTTCCAGCTTTTCCATTGAACTGGTCACCAAAATCAACGACCGGCTTATTTACCGGATCCCTGTGATCATCGAAAGCCTGATCCTGATACTGACAGCTGTTTTTGGAAAGGAAATGATTATTCATGCACCCAATATGCTGGCCTATGCATTGCTCTTTGCAATGGGTTTACAAAACTCGCTCGTAACAACCATTTCCAATGCAACGGTACGCACCACCCATTTAACCGGGCTTTTTACTGATCTGGGCATTGAACTGTCGCAACTGTTCTTTTACAAAAAACAGGAACAGAAACAAAAACTCTATTCATCAGTAAAACTGCGTTTAACGATTATCAGCTTTTTCTTTTTCGGCGGTTTGTTTGGCGGCATCGTTTATACAGCCATCAACCTATATGTGCTCGCAGTGGCAGCCCTGCTGCTGTTGATTGGTTTAATTTACGACGATGTGAAACTGCAACTAAAACGACAATTGAAATAAAAAGAAATACATTGTACAACATTCAATTTGGATGTATTCTCCTGATCAGGTAGTTTTAATGGAACTATTTTTTTGCAGATCATGAACTGGTACCAACTCAGCAACAGTAATTCCATCGACTCTCCCGCCCTGCTGCTGTACAAAGAACGCATCCAGCAAAACATTCGTCGTGCAATTGAAATGATCGGCGATGTGCAACTGCTTCGTCCGCATGTAAAAACAAATAAAACAGCCGAAGTATGTGCTATGATGATGGCCGCCGGTATTACCAAATTCAAATGTGCTACCATCGCCGAAGCAGAAATGCTGGCCATGCTCAAAGCAAACGATGTTTTGCTGGCCTACCAACCGGTTGGTCCAAAAGCAGCACGTTTGCTGCAACTGGCACAGCAGTATCCGCACACAAGCTTCAGTTGTGTAACAGATAATTTAGAAACAGCAAGGGCATTATCGGCTTTGTTTTCTGCTGCTGAAAAAAATATTGCAGTGTTCATTGATCTTAACACAGGAATGAACCGTAGCGGCATTAAACCGGCACATGCGTTTGCAGTAGCAAAGGAGTTACTCCGGTTGCCCGGTATTCAATTCAAAGGATTACATGCATACGATGGGCATTTTAGAGATACTGATCTTGAACTGCGGCAGCAAAAAAGCAACGCAGCTTTTAATGAAGTACTTGAATTAGCAACAAAAATCGAAACCGTTTCCGGGCAAAACATAACTATTGTGGCAGGTGGCTCTCCCAGTTTTCCAACGCATGTGCAACGGAAGGTAGAATGCAGTCCCGGTACATTTGTGTATTGGGATTGGGGTTACAAACATCAACTGCCCGATGAACCATTTGAGTATGCAGCACTGGTTTTAACAAGAGTAATATCAATTGTAGATGAACATACAATTACAACAGATCTGGGGCACAAATCGGTGGCTGCAGAAAATCCATTGCCC
>CAYMSG010000472.1:0-2969 GCA_964392955.1 uncultured Chitinophagaceae bacterium
GATGATTAGAAATTTCATTACTTGAGGTTCATGGTTAATGGATCATAGTTCATGGTGCTATACTATGAACTATCAACTATATACTATCAACTTTTCTACGGCAACATCTCTTCCCCCTCAACATAGTTCAAATCTTTATGGAATGTTTCTTCTGTAAAGTATGCTGCTACCAAAGTAACACTGATCACTACCACGGCGGTTACAATACCACTTTGCGTAAGGCCCCAGCCCCATGATTTCTGAAAGAGATTGAGGAACATGAGATTGATCAACGGCAATGCCCCACGAACCATATTTGGAATCGTTGTGGCGGCTGTTGCACGGAGATTTGTCCCAAACTGTTCGGCACCCATTGTAACAAATATGGCCCAGAAACCGGTACTGAAACCAAGCCATGTACAAATGATGTACATAGCAGTATCCGACTTGTTGACCGGGGAAAAGAACAATGCAATTCCAATAATCGTTAATCCATAAAAAAGAAACAATGCTTTTTTTCTGCTTTTGAAATACTGGCTTACAAAGCCAATCAAAATATCGCCGATCGCAATGGCTGCATAAGCAAACATGATGGCCCTTCCGCTATCGATCTTTGTATCGCCATAAAATTCTTTCGCAAAACGGTTACTGAGATTCACCAATATTCCGATCACATACCAGGTTGGTAATCCAATTAAAATGGCCAATATATATTTACGAAAACGGGTAGCGTTATTAAAGAACATCAGGATGTTTCCTCTCGACACATTCTTATCTTTTACAGCATTGAACATTCCACTCTCGGCAACGCTCACACGCAGTAACAACAAACCAATACCAAGTCCGCCGCCGATTTTATAACAAAGCCTCCAATCGTCTGTAAACTGATAGGTGAAATAGGCAAACACGGCACCAAATAAACCAATGCCTGCCACCAACGATGTACCGATGCCTCTTTTATTTTTGGGAAGCAATTCACTTACCAATGTAATACCCGCACCTAACTCACCTGCCAAACCAATACCCGCCACAAAACGGGCATAAGAATACTGATCAACTGATGTAACATAACCTGTAACGAAATTGGCAACCGAGTATAATAAGATGGAACCAAAGAGTACACTTAATCTTCCTTTTTTATCACCGATCACTCCCCACAAAATCCCTCCGATCAGCAAACCAACCATTTGCCAGTTGATGATCTTTGTACTGGCAGCGATCATGGCAGCTGTGTCGGCCTTATCGATTCCAACGCCAACTATACTTGGCTCACGTACAATGGTAAACAACAGCAGATCATAGATATCTACAAAATAGCCAAGTGCTGCTACTATTACGGGTAACGACAATACAGAGGTTGATGGACGGGCAAGCATAGCAATGATTATTCAGCTTTGGTTTCAGGTTTTTTAGCTTTTTTTCCGAAGAAAAATTTCCAGATCACAGGAGCCGTTGTAACGGCAATAATAATGATAATGATGAGTTCAAGTTTGTCTTTCAACTCAATGCCAAACTGGTTTTTTACCCATATCTGTAAAAAGTGTCCTGCAAAGATCATACTCACTACCCACGAAATACAACCAACTACATTGTAGAATACAAACTTCTTACGGTCCATCCCAACAATCCCTGCCACAATTGGTGCAAAGGTGCGGATGAAGGGAAGAAACCTTGCAAATACAATTGCACCACCACCATATTTCTCATAAAAATCATGTGCTTCGTGGAGGTAACGTTGCTTAAACAGAAAATTGTCTTTCCAGTTATACATGGCTGGTCCCACTTTACGTCCTGTCCAATAACCTACCAGATTGCCCAAAATACCGGCAATTGAAATCAATGCACAAAGAACAATCAATTCAACCCACTCATTCCGAACGGAGCCCATGCCAACAACCTTCATGAACTCATGTGCCAGGTTACTGCTGTAAATACCTGCAACAAACAACAAACTATCGCCGGGAAAAAAGAAGCCAAACAGCAAACCTGTTTCAGCAAAAATGATAAAGAGTAACAACCACAAACCACCATATTTAATATAGAACATGGGGTTCAGGATATCCTTCCATGTAAATTGTTTATACAGTTCAACTGTCATTCCTTCGATAAGATCAGCAGCAGCATATTTTTTTGTATCGTATTCTTTACCGGCAAATGTTATGGAATCGGCAGCAGCCAGTGTAATGGTAATCGTTCCATCTTTAGTGGTTTTATATTCCACTCCATCTACCGTAAATTTATCAGCCGGTGCTTCATATTGGTTAAACACACGCACATTTACCTGCCTTTGTGCTGTTGCACTGTTCACTACCGTTATCATCAATAACACTATTCCAAACTGTATCAAACTCTGTTTCATATTTTATTTCTATTTTTTCAATCCGATTTATACTTTATTTCTTGCGTCGGTTATCCATTATCAGGTGCAATATCATGCTGATGACCGTCGTGCAACTCACCTTCCCACTTGCTTACAACTGATGTTGCCAATGCATTACCAACCACATTGGTTGCGCTGCGGAACATATCACAAAAGTGATCGATAGGAAGAATGAGCGCCACACCTTCCGGTGGAATATTAAACATGGCGCAGGTAGCCAACACCACCACCAGCGATGCACGGGGCACACCGGCAATACCTTTGCTGGTGAGCATCAATACCAGTAACATCACCAGCTGCGTTCCCAGGTCGAGTTGAATACCATATGCCTGTGCAATGGCCAGGCTGGCAAAGGTCATATACATCATACTGCCATCGAGGTTAAACGAGTAGCCAAGTGGCAATACAAATGCTACAATTTTATCTTTACAGCCAAAGCGTTCAAGCTCCTCCGTTAGTTTGGGGAATACAGCTTCGCTGCTGGTTGTGCTGAAGGCAATGAGCAAGGGTCCGCCAATGCGGCGCAGCAGCACCTTCATTCTGTGCGGACCGAGAATTAAAAAACCGGCGCCGATCAGGAGCACCCACAGTACAGCGATGCCTATCAGGA
>CAYMSG010000473.1:0-2936 GCA_964392955.1 uncultured Chitinophagaceae bacterium
GGATTAGTTAATCAGGTACGGCAAAGAGTAAATATGCCAACTGTTCAAGCGGTAGAAGGGGCATCTTTATCACAGTCTGCCTTACGGGATATAGTTAGGCATGAGCGCCGTGTTGAATTGGCCTTTGAAGGATTACGCTATCTTGATCTGAAACGTTGGAGTGATGTGCAAAATTCTTATAACAGAGCCAGAGCAGATAATGTTACCGGTTATACCCCTATTTATTTACCTGGTAAATCGGAAGTATTTCCAATACCTCTTGGTGAATTGAATGTAAATTCAAACCTGGTTCAGAATCCGGTTTGGCAATAAAATAAAAGTTAGCAAGATGCATAAACAAACAAACTGACATTAATTGGGTATAATTGATACATCTTGCAAATGTGAAATATAATTCGATGCTGTTTACAACAACAGGGTTTAAATAAACCCTGTTGTTGTAAATAAACTAAATGAAGTGCTGTAACTTTCAGCGCAAATCAACAAACAGACTTTATGACCAATCAAACGATACAGCTTGGTTCGGATAATGCTGCTTTAGTAAAATCACAACTCATAACTGCGTTTCAAGATGCATTTGGAAGCGAACGTGAACCATTGATTGTTCGTTCGCCGGGGCGTGTCAACATCATTGGTGAACATACAGATTACAATGAAGGATTTGTATTGCCGGCAGCAATTGACAAATATGCATACGTAGCTGTATCGTTGCGGAATGATGATCAGATTCATTTAAAGGCAGTTGATCTCAATGAAACCTTTACGATTGCAGTGTCCGATCTGAAACCAGTAACAGATACCAGTTGGCCGAATTATATGACGGGTGCAGCCGCTCAGTTTTTAAAACGAGGCATCCAATTGCCGGGATTTAATGCCCTGCTTTCCAGTAATGTTCCAATGGGAGCCGGGTTATCTTCCTCTGCTGCGGTGGAGTGTGCCATGGTATTTGCATTGAATGAACTACTGCAAACAAACATCGACCGTGTAAGTATGGTGAAAATGGCGCAAAAAGCTGAGCATGAATATGCCGGTGTAATGTGTGGCATTATGGATCAGTTTGCATCAATGATGGGCAAAAAAGATCATGTGATAAAACTGGACTGTCGTTCACTCGAATACGAGTATGTGCCTTTTAAGCTAGAGGGGATTAAAATTCTGCTGCTGAATACAAACGTAAAACATTCGCTGGCGTCATCTGAATACAATACCCGTCGGAACGAATGTACGCAGGCCGTCAACTGGATTGCAGAAAAGCATACAGATGTAAAATCTCTTCGAAATGCAAGTACAGCAATGCTGGATGAATTGGTATTACCCAAAAGTGAATTGATCGATAAGCGGAGCCGGTTTGTGGTAGAAGAAATTGAGCGATTGGTAACGGGTTGTGCCGATTTACAGCAGGGCAATATTGCAGCTCTTGGTAAAAAAATGTTTGCCACACATGATGGCCTCAGCAAAATGTATGATGTGAGTTGCAAAGAGCTTGACTTCTTAGTTGATTTTGTACGGAACCGCCCGGAAGTAATTGGTGCACGGATGATGGGTGGAGGATTCGGGGGCTGTACTATCAATCTTGTACAAGAGTCGGCTATTGAACAACTGGTTGCAGAAATTAAACCTGCCTATCAATCGGCCATGCAGTTAGAACTGGATTATTATATCGCTTCCATTGAAAACGGAACAGAAATTATTTGATCATGTTTGATAAAAGAGAGCATTCGCATACACGTTTCAATATTCTTACAGGCGATTGGGTATTGGTATCGCCACATCGTATGAAACGTCCCTGGCAGGGTAAAGTTGAAACATTGCCCGAAGATAACAGGCCAAGTTACGATCCTTCCTGTTATCTCTGCCCCGGCAATAAACGTTCAGATGGAAGTTTGAATCCGCAGTACAAAGATGCGTACGCATTTGTGAATGATTTTTCTGCACTGCTACCCGATACACCGGCAGGGGGAGATGATATCAACGGGCTGCTGATCAGTAAAAGTGAAACAGGTATCTGCAAGGTGATCTGTTTCTCTCCCGATCATCGTCTTACACTTCCTTTAATGGACGAAGCAGCAATTGTACAACTGATTCATCTCTGGAAAAAAGAATTTACAGAATTATCGCAAAACGAACAGGTACGTTACATACAGATCTTCGAAAACAAAGGCGATGTGATGGGTTGCAGCAATCCGCATCCGCACGGACAAATCTGGGCTTCTTCCTCTTTGCCGCTGGAGTTAAGTAAAGAAACCACACAACAAAAAAACTATTACGAGCAACATGGTAAGAGTTTACTGCGTGCCTATCTCGAACTGGAACTGCAGCAACAGGAACGAATTGTACTGGAGAATGAACATTTTGTTGCATTGGTTCCGTACTGGGCGGTGTGGCCATTTGAAACAATGATCATCAGCAAACGTCATATACAAACCATTCTACAATTTACTACAGAAGAAGAAGTGGCATTTGCAGAAATACTGAAACAGCTTACTGCGAAATACGATAACCTGTTTAATGTATCATTTCCTTACAGCGCCGGAATGCACCAGGCGCCTGTAAATGATGGTGAACATCCCGAATGGCATTTTCACATGCATTTTTATCCACCACTGTTACGCAGTGCAACGGTAAAGAAGTTTATGGTGGGGTATGAAATGCTGGCTAATCCGCAACGTGATATTACTGCAGAATGGGCCGCTGAACAATTACGAGAATTGAGTACGGTACATTATAAAAATGCGTAACAGCTTTTAAACTGTTACGCATTGAACATATTGCTTTTCTAAATGTCAGAGAAGCATGAAGCTGTTGATTACAGCACTTTTATTTTTATATCAGGCGCAGTGTAATAATACCCCCATTTGTCTTTGACGATAATATCGGTGATCAGAATTTCATCTTCTTTTTTAATGATCTCGTAGAGATTTTTTTGCCAGATGGCA
>CAYMSG010000474.1:0-2936 GCA_964392955.1 uncultured Chitinophagaceae bacterium
CAAGGTGTTATTAAAATTGCCTTGAAGTACGATCCTCAAACACGTGTACCGGCTATCCAGGCGCTTGAGCGTGTAAGCCGTCCGGGTTTACGCCAGTACGCAAAGCCCGATGAGTTCCGTCGTGTAAAGAATGGTTTAGGTATTGCTATCATCAGCACATCAAAAGGTGTTATGACCGATAAGCAGGCAAAAGCCAACAATGTAGGTGGTGAAGTATTGTGTTATATCTACTAAGAAATAAATAAGACAATTTGAAAATTTGAAAATGGCTTCAAATTGTCTCAAAAACTAAGCTGAACGATAATATTAAGTTCTCTATACGGTAACTGAAAACGGTAAGCTACATTTTCAAATTTTCAAATTTTCAAATTAAGTAATTATGAGTCGTATAGGTAAACAGCCGATTGTAATTCCACAGGGAGTAACAATCACAGTTGGAAAAGATAACGTGGTTACAGTTAAAGGACCCAAAGGTGAATTGAAGGAAGCAGTTGACCGTGATATTATTGTTGAAGTGAAAGATGGTGAAGTAACCTTCAACCGTCCGACTGATCAGGGCCGTCACCGTGCCATGCATGGTTTGTACCGTTCACTTGTTTCAAACATGGTGAAAGGTGTTACAGAAGGTTTTGAAAAGAAACTTGAACTGGTGGGTGTGGGTTATAAAGCAGCAAGCCAGGGAAATATCCTTGATTTGGCACTGGGTTATTCACACAACATCATTTTTGAAGTGCCAAGTGAATTGAAAGTAGCCACTGCACAGGAAAAAGGGCAGAACCCTACCATTACCATCACTGGTATTGATAAGCAGTTGTTAGGTGCTGTTGCGGCAAAAATCCGCAGCTTACGCAAGCCTGAACCATACAAAGGAAAGGGTGTGAAATATGTTGGTGAGTTTATCCGTCGTAAGGCAGGTAAAGCAGCAGGTAAGTAAAATAATTTGAAAATTTCTTCCGGCAGAATCGGGGGATAATAAATACAGAAAGATGAAAACAGATAACAAATTAGTCAGAAGGCAAAAGATCCGCTACTCCATTCGCAAGAAGGTAGCTGGTACATCTGCAAAGCCACGTTTAAGTGTGTTTCGCAGCAACGCTGACATTTATGTTCAATTGATCGATGACGTGAATGGTGTAACACTTGCAGCAGCATCATCAAAAGACAAAGAAATTCTGGCACAGAAAGTAACCAAAATTGAGAAAAGTAAACTGGTAGGTGCTGCTATTGCACGCAAAGCAACTGATCTGGGTTTATCAGCTGTTGTATTTGATCGTGGCGGTAATTTATACCACGGCCGTGTAAAAGCGGTAGCCGATGGCGCACGTGAAGCAGGTTTAAATTTCTAATCAATTGTAAACATTTAATAAAGCATAAATGTCGAAAGTAGTTGTAAACAAAGTAAAAGCAGGTGACCTGGAACTGAAAGAAAAAGTAGTTTCAATCAACCGTGTTGTTAAAACAACAAAGGGTGGTCGTGCCTTCAGTTTCTCTGCACTGGTTGTAGTAGGTAACGAGAATGGTGTGGTTGGTCATGGTTTAGGTAAAGCCAAAGAAGTACAGGAAGCTATTTCAAAAGGGATTGAAGATGCGAAGAAAAATCTCATCAAAGTTCCTGTAATGAAAGGTACAATTCCTCACGATCAGTTGGCAAAAGAAGGCGCTGCAAAAGTGTTGATCAAGCCTGCTGCACATGGTACGGGTGTAATTGCCGGAGGCAGCATGCGTGCTGTACTGGAAAGCGCCGGTGTTACCGACGTACTGGCCAAATCGTTAGGTTCTGCTAACCCACACAATGTGGTAAAAGCAACCTTCAAAGCATTAGCGATGTTGCGTGAACCAGTTGGCGTATCAAAAGTGCGTAGCCTCTCATTAAAGAAAGTATTTAACGGATAAAATGGTAAAGGGTTGAAGGCATAAGGTAAATGGCTGAAGCAAACAACCTTACTCCTTACACCATACACCGTAAACCTTTTAGGATATGAAAAAATTAAAAATCACTTTAGTTAAGAGTCCGATTGACAGACCTGAGCGCCAGAAGTTAACACTGCAGGCTCTTGGTTTGAACAAAACAAACTCAAGCAAAGAAGTAGAAGGTACTCCTCAAGTACTCGGCATGATCCAGAAAGTGAATCATTTGCTGAAGGTGGAAGAAGTAGCTTAATTTGAAAATTTGAAAATGTGCCAATTTGAAAATTTTGGCTGTACATTTTCAGATCTTCAAATACAAAATTTTCAAATTATTAATGCGAGCCCCGATGCTTTCGGGGCGAAAGTTCAAAATAAAAGCAAATGAAACTGCACAATTTAAAACCTGCTGAAGGTTCTACTCACAAAGAAAAACGTATTGGTCGTGGTGAAGCATCCGGTAAGGGTGGTACATCAACAAAAGGTAACAAGGGCGGACAGAGCCGTGCCGGTTATAAAAGTAAAATGGCACACGAAGGTGGACAGATGCCCATTCAGCGTCGTGTACCAAAGCGTGGTTTCAAAAATCCGGATCGTGTTGAGTACCGTGTATTCAATCTTGGTCAGATCGAACAGATCGCTGAAAAATACAGCATCACTGAGTTTTCAATTGAGAACTTATATGTAAATGGGTTGATCAGCCGTACAGACAGAGTGAAAATTCTGGCGAATGGTGAAATCAAATCAAAACTTACTTTCAAAGTAAACGCAATCAGTGAAGCAGCAAAAGGAGCGATTGAAGCAGCTGGCGGAACTGTTGAAGTAGTGAAGTAATTTTTCCCGATATTTGCCCGACGCATGTACATGCGTCTTTTTCTTTTCAGCAAATTTTTAAAAACGAATTTTTCCAGTGAAAAAACTCATACAGACCCTAAAGAATATCTGGAGCATTGAAGAGTTGCGCAGTAAAATTGTGTACACTCTTTTATTGTTACTGGTATACCGTGTGGGTTCACATATTGTTTTGCCAG
>CAYMSG010000475.1:0-2929 GCA_964392955.1 uncultured Chitinophagaceae bacterium
ATGAAGGAAGCGGCACCGTGAAAACACAATACGGTCAATTGCCCTTTGGTTACGGCGATTATATTGTGTTGCCGAGAGGAACCATTTATCAAATTGAATTTAATGATGAAGGAAATCGTTTGTTCATTGTTGAATCGTTTACACCACTCCGTTACCCCAAACGTTACATGAGTAAGTTTGGACAGTTAATGGAGCATGCTCCCTATTGCGAACGGGATATCCGCAAACCACAGGACCTGAAAACGCATGATGAGCATGGCGATTTTCTTATCCGGGCAAAAAAGAAAGGCATGTTATATGGCTTGCACTACGGTACACATCCGTTTGATGTAGTAGGGTGGGATGGATGTTGTTATCCGTATATTTTTTCCATTCATGATTTTGAACCTATTACCGGCAGGGTACATCAGCCACCACCTGTTCATCAAACTTTTGAAACAAATGCGTTTGTTGTGTGTTCGTTTGTACCACGTTTATACGATTATCATCCCAATGCAATTCCTGCTCCCTATAATCACAGTAATATTGATAGTGATGAAGTGATCTATTATGTGGATGGCGATTTTATGAGTCGCAAAAATGTAACAAGAGGAATGATCACCTTGCATCCTGCCGGTATACCACATGGACCGCATCCCGGTGCTGTTGAAAAAAGTATTGGAGCAAAAGAAACCAAAGAGTTAGCAGTGATGGTAGATACGTTCCGTCCGTTGATGTTGACCAAACAAGCATTAGAAATTGAAAATGGAAATTATGTGATGAGTTGGGCGGAATAACTGGGAAATAAAAAAGAAAAGAGTTTGAAAAAACTCTTTTCTTTTTTAAGTCAGAATGTATTTACTCTTCCACTTTTACTTCAAACTTCGCCGGTATCACAAATACGTTGGTAAAATCAGCTTTCACTTTTTTCTGGTAGCTGGTCGCTTCGGTCTTGGTTAAAAAATTTCCAAACCGTATTTTATAATAGGGGCTTTGATACATCAGAAACGTTTTATGTTGCGGGTATTTTGAAAGCAGTAATGATTTTGCAGTGAGCGCTTCATTTCTGTCGGTGGTATTCAGTACCTGTAACTGGTAGCCATTCACCATTTTTTTTGTTACAGTTTTTGTGTTAACTGTTGATGGCGCAGTAGCAGTTTTCGATCCCGTGCAGGCTGCCAGAACAAAAGAAGCAGAAGCGATATAGATGATTTTTTTAATGAGCATTATGTAAGGATACATTGGATTGACAAAATCCAGGCCAGCTTACTTGTTGGCCAATCCTGCTGCAAACTTTTTTTAATAAATATGAAATGAAATGTTCTAATTCCTGTTAAAGAAGAACAGGCCAAGATTGAATGATACCGTTTGCAAATTATTTACATCGTTGTGTTGAAATGCTGTGTAATGATAGCGCAAACTGAGATCAGCTCCTGCAAGCGAATATTTATTAAACGCAATGCGTGTTCCGATTTCAGGTGCAACAGAAAAACGGATACCATTTTTTTCATCTACCAGTGTGCCATACCATTCCTGGTAATTGACCAGGCTTGCTCCAGCGGCGACACCGACATATGGCTGAAACAGTGACCCTTCTTTGATCTTTGTATAACTCCCTTTCACCATTACGGGAACAGTTTGTATCGAGTATGATTTAACGGCTGAAATTTCCACATCGTTCACCGCATATGTTTTCCTGTCTTTTTTTGCATAGAGGTCGTTAAATCCGCTGGTAAGTCCAATCGAGAATTGGTTGGTAAGAAAATAGTCGTAGCTCGCAGTAAAACCCCGCAATGTAGATTGCTCAACCGATCCACGCACACTACCCAACGGAAGATGTGTTGAATGTTGTACACTAATTTTCGATAACCCCTGCTGGGCAGAAGCTGTGTAATAAATACCTGCGGTTATTATCAATAACAATACTTTTTTCATGGCGTTTGTGTTTCGTTGTGAACATTAATTTCTGCTGATGTATGGGGCAATGTCAAACAATCCTTTTACCAGCAATGGCGGAGCCTGGCTGTTAAATATCTGTGAGCCACGTATGGTTCCGCTCCAAAGAATCCTTAGCGAATTCCCACTTGTATTCTTCAGGTCAATAATGTCAATAGCCCATGCTGATTCGGTAGTATTATAAAATACAAATTGGGTAGGTGCCCAGCCAAAACCGGGATAACCCCAAAAAGTTGGGTCCCAATAGCCGTAAAACGGATCCCACCAACCGTTAAAGGCTGCCACATTGGTATAACTATTATCGATCCGTGCAATACTGATACCGAGGTCGGGATTATTCTCTTTACCGGTAATGCTGTAACCACGAGATTGCAGGGTACTCTTCACCTCACTGATCATGGATTGGGCCAGCGGATTTGTTTCGTAGTTATTGCTTCCCTGCCGGTTGCTGATAAGAATGATGGAATCGGGCAGCGTAAATGTTTGAAAATTGGAGAAAGCGATTCCGTTTTGTCCGCTGCTGATATACACCCATGACTCTTCGGCCGTTAAATGATTCATCGGGTCTTTGCGGCAGGAGCCTGTCACCAATATGAGTGTGAGTATGGCTGAAAAAAAGATCAATCGTTTCATATCCATTCGTTTAATGTGATCAATAAAACAAAAAAAGGGCCACTTCGATTGCAAATAAGCTGTTAAGACCTGGAAGACGGAACAAGTTTCTAACAGGCTGCATTTTTGTCATTATTTGTTTAAATTAGAGCAAACAAAAACGATTGCATTATGATTAAGATCTCTGAACTCAAAGAAGGCGACCTCGTAATGGTTGATTTTGAAGGAACACTCATGGAAGGGGAGGTGCTGGAAGTAAACAATGGCCAGAAACTGGCAAAAGTGCTCACCAATGGGCAGAACGAATTTTGGTATGCAGGCGAAGTGTTGAATCCCATTCCGCTGAGCGATGCAGCATTGCAGAAAATTAATTTTCGGCGGG
>CAYMSG010000476.1:0-2923 GCA_964392955.1 uncultured Chitinophagaceae bacterium
GGAAAAACATGACCCGGTGCTACGCTGGAACGAACAAATGATGTTGCAAGGAAACTTCAAAAAATTGCGGAAGAGGTTGATGGTATTCAATCTGTTTCATCATTGGCAGGCTATGAAATATTAACGGAAGGCCGGGGGTCCAATGCAGGCACCTGCCTTATTAATCTCAAAGATTGGTCGCACCGTAAACATTCAGTAAAAGAAGTAATTGAGGAGCTCGAAGAAAAAACAAAAGACATCGGAGCAGTTATTGAATATTTTGAACCACCTGCTGTGCCCGGTTATGGTTCGTCTGATGGTTTTTCGCTGCGGTTACTTGATAAAAATACAACGGTGGATTACCAAGAGTTTGACAAAGTGAACAAAGAGTTTATGGCAGCTTTGCAAAAGCGCAAAGAGCTAACGGGTCTGTTTACGTTTTTTGCTGCCAACTATCCGCAATACGAACTCATTATTGATAATGAGCTGGCCATGCAAAAAGGAGTATCAATTGGAAAGGCAATGGAAAATCTGGACATTCTGTTTGGCAGCACCTACGAACAGGGATTTATCCGCTTTGGGAATTTCTTTAAAGTATATACACAGGCAGCACCTGAATATCGAAAATTACCCAGTGATATTCTGAATCTGTTTATAAAGAGTGAACATGGTGAAATGGTTCCCTACTCTGCATTTATGACCATGAAAAAAATCCAAGGGCCTAATGAGATCACACGTTTCAATCTCTACACATCATCATCCATTAAAGGTATTCCTTCTAAAGGATTTACGAGTGGCGATGCCATCAACGCTATTCGTGAAGTAGCGAATGAAACATTGCCGCAAGGTTATGATATAGCATGGGAAGGACTTTCGTTTGACGAAGCGGCAAGAGGAAATGAAGCCTTATACATTTTTATTGTTGTATTGATTTTTGTTTACCTGGTACTTGCAGCACAATACGAAAGCTTCATCATCCCATTTGCAGTATTGCTTTCATTACCGGTTGGCATCTTCGGATCGTTCCTGTTGCTGAAACTGATGGGGTTGGCAAACGATATCTACGCACAGATGGGGTTGATCATGCTCGTTGGTTTATTAGGCAAGAACGCCATTCTAATTGTTGAATTCGCTGTGCAGAAACATCAGCAGGGAGCTGTGTTAGATGCGGCCATAGAAGGGGCTAAAGTAAGATTCCGTCCCATTCTTATGACCTCTTTCGCATTTATTGCAGGTTTAATTCCATTGGTAGTTGCTACGGGTCCCGGCGCTGTAGGTAACAGAACAATTGGCGCTTCTTCCTTAGGCGGTATGCTGATAGGAACCATCTTTGGTGTACTCATTGTTCCTGGCTTATACTATATCGCCGGTAAAATGACCGAAGGCAAAAAACTGATTAGGGATGAGGATGAAAATCCGTTGAGTGAAGACTATGTTGAAAGTCATTCAGAGTCTGCATTGATCAATCGGTTCAAATTATTCATTAACAGAAACAAAAAGAAAAATGATAAAGAATTTAATGACTAAGTATTTTGTTTTTCTACTTGCACTACTGTGGTTGGGGTCTTGTAAAACTCCAGCTATCAGCAGCAAAAAGGAAAACAGATCGGTTCCCTTAGCATACAACAACTTACCAGACAGTAACAACATTGCAACAATTAACTGGCGTCTCTATTTTACTGACCCCAATCTGATTGCACTGATTGATACGGCCCTGCAAAACAACCAGGAACTTCAAATTCTGTTACAGGAAATCAACATCAGCAATAATGAAATTATGGCACGCAAGGGTGAATATCTTCCTTTTGTAAACCTGGGTGGTGGGCTTGGATTTGAAAAATCCGGAAGGTACACACGCAATGGTGTTGTGGATGAAGCTGTAGAAGTTGAACCGGGCAAATTACTGCCCAAACCACTTCCTGATTTTATGATTGGTGCTTACGCATCTTGGGAACTGGATGTCTGGAAAAAGCTCCGTACCGCAAAAAAATCGGCGTTGATGAAATATTTATCCAGTGTGGAAGGCAAAAATTTTATGATCACCAATCTCATTGCAGAAATTGCCGGCTCATATTATGAACTCATGGCATTTGATAATCTGCTGCGCATAATACAGCAGAACATCGAGCTGCAAACAAATGCCTTACAAATTGTAAAGCTGGAAAAAGATGCTGCAAAAGTTTCGCAGCTGGCAGTTAACAGGTTTGAAGCGCAACTGCTCAATACCAAAAATCTGCAGTTTGAAATTCAGCAACAGATCATTGAAACGGAAAACAGAATTCATTTTTTAACCGGAAGATTCCCAGCACCCTTAACAAGAAGTTCTGCTTCGTTCAATTCAATTGAACTACATCCATTTGCTGTTGGTATTCCTTCACAATTATTGACCAACCGGCCAGACATTCGACAGGCGGAGTTGGAATTGCAAGCAGCGAAGTTAGATGTACAGGTTGCAAAAGCTAATTTCTATCCTTCATTCCGGCTTACTGCAGGAGTTGGCTTGCAGGCCTTTAATCCCGTTTATTTGATTAAGCCCGAAACGATCCTTTACAATTTAGCTGGTGATTTGATTGCTCCACTCATTAACAAAAATGCCATCAGAGCAACCTACCTGAATGCAAATGCAAAACAGATACAAGCTGTTTACAATTTTGAGCGTTCTGTTTTAAATGCACATCTTGAAGTGGTGAATCAACTTGCACGCATCAATAATTTCAGCAAAAGTTATGAGACAAAGTCAAAAGAAGTTGAGATTCTCACACAGTCGATCACGATTTCAAACAATCTGTTCCGCTCGGCAAGAGCCGATTACATCGAAGTTCTGCTAACACAACAGGAGGCTTTGGAATCAACGCTTGATCTGGTCGAAATCAAATTAAAGCAAATGGAAGCGAAAGTAAAAATTTACAAGGCATTGGGTGGTGGCTGGAATTAATAACGACTA
>CAYMSG010000477.1:0-2899 GCA_964392955.1 uncultured Chitinophagaceae bacterium
CCATTACCAAAGTACTGGTAGAGAACGATCGTATCGGGACAGAAAAGAAGTGGAAAAAAATTGCAACCTATTCACTAATTGCATTTGCATTCATGTTGATCGGTCATTTTATTTTTTCTTATATCCCTTTCAGACAAATTGCAACTGATACGGTAGCTTGGTATAAAACACTGGATAAAAATTTTCATTGGCTGGTGCTGGCTGGTTTTCTTGCACAATTAGTGGATGGTGCATTGGGCATGGGTTATGGTGTTACAAGTGCAACTGTATTATTGTCAGCAGGTGTAAGTCCTGCAACAATTAGTGGTGCAGTACATACGGCAGAAGTATTTTCAAGTGCTGCATCTGGCTATAGTCATTACAAGTTTGGAAACGTCAATAAAAAACTGTTTAAAGCTTTGGTAATTCCCGGTGTTATCGGCGCTATACTCGGTGCCATTTTACTTACATGGTTAGGTAATGCCGATGCGGTTTGGTTACGGGCAGTCCTTGCTTGCTATACAATGTTTCTGGGTGTCAAGTTTTTGATCAACGCATTTCGTGAACAACGTCAGCAGAAAAAATTCAAACACTACAGTGCGCTTGCCGGTGCCGGTGGATTCCTTGATTCATTTGGTGGGGGAGGCTGGGGCCCCTTGGTTACCACTACACTTATCAATAAAGGAAGAAGTCCGAAGTATGTGATTGGTTCAGTTAGTTTAACTGAGTTTTTTGTTACGCTGGCAAGCGCCTTTACTTTTTTTACGTTACTCGGTGTCAGTCATTGGCAGGTAATTGCAGCATTGTTGATCGGCGGTTTTGTAGCAGCTCCAATTGCCGCAAAGCTAACGGGTAAAATGCCCAAGAAAACAGCCTACATTCTTTTGGGAATTCTGGTTATTATCTGGAGCCTCCGAATTTTACTTAAAGCCTTCTAGGCTTTTTTTATAAAATAAAAGTCTATAAGTTTGGTAGATTAATATTACCCTACTAAATTTGTAGGGTAAATGAAAATAACATTACATTCCAATACACAACTGATCAGGCAATTTGCTTCTCCAACACGATGTTGTTGCTGCATCTGTTAATCATTGTTTCATATGGCATCATTTACTGCAACTGTACCGCTTGCTGCGGCTCGGTATAAAATACTTATTGTTTAAACTAATTGAAAATGAGAAAAAGTTTATTTACTATTCTGCTGTTAACGTTAGCAGCTTCAGTCCAAAGTCAGGTAGTTTTAAAAGGAATTATAAAAGATGGCAAAGGGGCTCCTGTAGAATCGGCCACAATTAAAATCACAGGTTCAACTGTGTATACCATTGCAGATGGAAAAGGTCAGTTTTCAATTCCTGCGCCTAAACAATTGCCGTTTACATTACAGATCACATCTGCCGGTTACTCTCCAAGTGAAGTAGAAATAACAGAATTGAAGGAAACTGAATTAAACATTGTTTTAATTGACAATAATCAGTTGTCGGAAGTAGTGATCACTTCACGACGGAGAATTGAAACGGCTCAGAATGTTCCTATTGCAATTTCTGTAGTGGGTGGTGCGCAAATTGAAAATGCAGGTGCGTTTAACGTGAATCGTTTAAAGGAACTTATACCCAGCGTACAGTTGTATACATCAAACCCACGTAACACAGGTATTAATATTCGTGGACTTGGTTCACCATTCGGACTCACCAATGATGGACTGGATCCCGGTGTGGGTTTTTATGTGGATGGTGTGTATTTTGCACGACCTGCAGCAGCAACACTTGACTTTATCGATATTGATCAAATTGAAGTATTGCGTGGTCCCCAGGGAACATTGTTCGGAAAAAACACCACTTCCGGTGCATTCAACATCACTACACGTAAACCAAGTTTTACCCCGGGTGCTAATTTTGAAGTGAGCTATGGTAATTATGGTTATATCCAGGCAAAAAGTTCTGTAACCGGTGCGTTAACAAAAAAAATTGCAGGGCGTATTTCATTCTCCGGTACACAACGTGACGGATTGGTTGAGAATGTGCGTACAAGTAAATTTACAAATGATATCAATAACCTCGGCCTTCGTGGTCAGTTGTTATACAAGCCAACACTAAACACTTCAATTACCTTTGCAGTAGATATTTCGAGTCAACGTCCTGATGGATATGCACAGGTAGTAGCAGGTGTTGTACAAACAAGACGTCCGGGTTACCGGCAGTTTGATTCTATTATTGCTGCACTTAATTATCAATTGCCAAGCCGCAATGCATTTGATCGGAAAATTGATCATGATGTTCCATGGAATTCAGGAAATGATTTAGGAGGAGTGTCACTCAATTTTGAACAAAAAATCGGCCCCGGAACATTAACGTCCACTACAGCATGGCGCTATTGGGATTGGGATCCTTCCAATGACCGGGATTTTACAGGCTTGCAGGCATTGGCGAAGTCGCAGAATCCGGCGAAACATCGCAACTGGTCGCAGGAAGTGCGTTATGCCGGACAGTTGTCATCCCGGTTGAGTGGAGTAGTTGGTTTATTCTACATTGATCAGGAAGTAAAGATCAATGGTACAGAAGAATCCGGATCGGCTCAATGGCGTTTTTCGCAAAGCTCTACAAGTCCATTGTGGCAAACGCCTGGTTTGTTTGAAGGATATGGAATTTATACCAATGCTTCTATTAAATCCCAGAGTGCAGCCGCATTTGCAAATCTTGATTGGGAGGTTGTAAAAGGATTACACATTTTGCCGGGTCTCCGCTATAACTACGATAACAAAGATGTAAGCTATAACCGTGTTGCACGGGGAGGGTTGGATACTGCCACTTATAACGGTACTTCAGCGCAAAAAGCAACTTTGCAAGGATTTAAAAACGGGGTGTATACAAGTCAGGCTTACCTCGCAAATGCCGCTGAGCGGAATTTTACATATCAGCTTACT
>CAYMSG010000478.1:0-2883 GCA_964392955.1 uncultured Chitinophagaceae bacterium
AGGTTATGTACACGTGCCCCTGAAACTTCTATTTGCTCATTAACTGTATCGCTCATAAAATATAGTCGCCGGCAGCTTCAGATATTGCCGACAGCGAATTTACCGTGAAATCCTTTACTAAAGTTATTAGGTTTTAAGAATCATCATTGAATGACTTTCAGCCAATTATCTGTGGAGCAATAGCAGAACTAATGCGGCAGATGCCTCCACAGGCACACCTGTTTCCAATGTTAAGTTTTTGTGATGTGGAAAACTCAGGGCCGTTTCAGTTTTGATTTGCTGATGTTCGCACTAACTTTTACGTGCTTTTACAAGCAGCCATCGATTACAAAACGTATACAGTTATGAGTATGACAGTTTACAACGCCGTTCCCATGATTCTTCATGACGGACAGGAGGAGCATCGCTTCACGTTGAAATTGAACCCCGCCACAGAAAGTTTTCGATTGGAAAGCGGCCCGATCCGCCGCAGTATTTTCATTGGAAAAAGGATGTTCAACAAGTTGTTTCAGTTTATACGCAACGAGTATGGTTACACGCTCGGGCGCATCCAGTATGATGATGATGACATGCGAAAAGGCTCCGCCGTTACTGAAGAGCATGACCAGTTTCGTTTTACAATACGTGAGCAAAACGGGATTGAGGTGATGCTTGAAAACGAAGCCACCCCATCCAATAAAGTAAGTGCTGTGATTCCGGCCTTTTATCATACCGATACCGAACGCAAGGCGCAGCTGCGTGCATTGATACCATCTGTATTGGCTGCCTTGATCCTCACAAGAGAGCTCCACACCGCCGTTAAAACAGTTGTTAGTTAAAGAAATTTGGTTGTTTGGATGTTTTGCTGCTAATTTTGCATCAGTTCTTTAGACATCCTGTGTACAACAGGACTACTTATCAAGAAAGGCAGAGGGTAATGGCCCGATGAAGCCTTGGCAACCTCTCTCAACGAAAGTTGACAGAACAGGTGCCAATTCCATCCACAGGTAATGTGGGTAGATAAGTCAGATTCAAAGCTTAACAATGTTCAACTACATAGCAAAAGCTCATCTGATCTTATCGGATGAGCTTTTTTGTTTTACATGCATTTGTAAACCACGAAGCCGGCCGGTAATCTGTTTTCTTCGATAAGAAAGAATGATAAAACAAAAGCAGATGAAACGAACAGTTGTTTATACGAGCATTGGCAAAACTTTTGCAAATTCATATTTGCAAAAGCGAATGAACCCTGCTACATTTGTAGAGTATTCTTCAGGTATGTACAACAACAACTTTACAAATTCTTCTTTTGCTGCATGCATGCAGTGTTGTTGTATTTGTTGTATGCCGTAAGGCATACATATCCATTTCCGACCCCTTCACGGGGAGGTAACACATCGGTTCTTGTCTTTTTTCTTTTCATTTTTTATTATATCATTTTTTAAATAATTCAGTTATGAGCACTTTGCGTTTTGAAACATTACAATTGCATGCAGGTCAGCAAATCGATCCAACAACCAAATCACGTGCAGTACCTATCTATCAAACAACTTCGTATGGTTTTGATAACAGCGAACATGCTGCCAATCTTTTTGGTTTAAGAGCTTTTGGAAATATCTACACCCGCATCATGAACCCAACCACCGATGTGTTTGAACAACGAATTGCAGCATTGGAAGGTGGTGTGGCAGCTTTGGCAACAGCCAGCGGACAGGCAGCACAGTTTCTTGCACTCAGCAATATTCTCCAGGCAGGTGATAATTTTATTACCACCTCTTATTTGTACGGTGGTACCTATAACCAGTTTAAAGTATCATTTAAACGTTTGGGTATTGAAGCCCGTTTTGCAGACGGTGATGATGTAGAAAGTTTTGCAAAACTCATCGATAAAAACACCAAAGCCATTTATCTTGAAACGATTGGGAATCCCCGTTTAAATATTCCTGATTTTGAAAAGTTTGCTGCATTGGCAAAGGAATACGATCTGCCATTGATCGTTGATAATACATTTGGTGCAGGTGGTTATTTATTCCGCCCGTTGGAACATGGTGCAAATATTGTGGTTGAAAGTGCAACCAAATGGATTGGCGGACATGGTACAACCATCGGTGGTGTTATTATCGATGGAGGTAACTATAACTGGGGCAATGGAAAGTTTCCGCAGTTTACGGAACCAAGCGAAGGCTATCATGGGTTGAAATTCTGGGATGTGTTTGGTGAAGGCAATCCGCTCGGTTTACCAAACATTGCATTCATCATTCGTGCACGTGTGGAAGGTTTGCGTGATTATGGTGCATCGCAAAGTCCGTTTAACTCGTTCTTGTTAATACAAGGCTTGGAAACATTATCGTTACGTGTAGAACGTCACGTAGAAAATGCATTGGCATTGGCACAGTGGTTAGAACAACATCCTTCCGTTGAATATGTATTGTACCCCGGTTTAAAAAGCAATCCATACCACGAGCTGGCGAAGAAATATTTAACCAATGGTTTCGGTGGTATTCTGCAGGTGGCAATCAAAGGTGGAAAAGAAAGTGCTGCGAAGTTTATCAACTCGTTACAACTTGTAAGCCATCTTGCCAATGTGGGCGATGCAAAAACATTGGCTATTCATCCTGCCAGCACAACACACGAGCAATTGAGCGAAGCAGAACAAGTGGCAGCGGGTGTGGATCCAAACCTGGTACGCATCAGTGTGGGTATTGAACACATTGAAGATATTAAAGCCGATCTGCAGCAGGCATTTGAAAAGATCAATGCACCTGTAGTTGAACCGGCATTGAACTAAACAATTTTTTCGTGTGGAGATTCTGCTGCTCAATGAATTTACGAATGATGAAATGCTTAATTACAAGAGATGAGCGATAATAAGAAGACTGGCCACTCCTTTCATCCGGAGAGAAA
>CAYMSG010000479.1:0-2863 GCA_964392955.1 uncultured Chitinophagaceae bacterium
AGGAGCACAAATATCGGTTGTTTTCATCAAAGCCCGAGCGGCCTTTTAACCTGTTTTGCTGTTTTTTGATTTCATTGGCGAAGTCGTTCAGCAGCGAATCGTACTTTCACCGCAGAAACAGATGATCATGATAAAAACATTTTTTTTACTGCTTGGCTTTTTTACATCGGGCACAACCGTAGAAAAACAGTCAACAGAAAAACCAACGAAAACAACTGTTAGTGCCCAACCAGTACGGGCAGATGTTGACAGCCTGGATATCAAAATCGGCCAATTGATCATTTTCGGTTTTTATGGAACAGCCATCAATGAAAACGATGCGGTGTACAAAGCGGTGAAAAATGGAAAAGTGGGCAGCATTTTATTATATGGCCGCAATCTGCCAACACAAAACACCGCTGCCAATCTTTCAAAAATGATTGCCGGGTTTCAGCAGGCAGCACCCATTCCCCTGTTCATCAGTATCGACCAGGAAGGAGGAAAAGTAAACCGACTGCGTCCTGAACTTGGATTCCCCAATATGCCTTCAGCCGAGTGGCTGGGCAAACAAAACCATGCCGATACAACAAAAAAATACGCAGACACTATTGCATCAACACTGCAACGTTTGGGCATCAATCTCAATTATGCACCGGTGCTGGATGTACTCAATCCGAAATGCCCGGTGCTGGGTGCAAGGGAACGTTGCTTTTCAGCCGATCCGGAACAGATTGCTTTGCATGCCGGTATTACCATCAGCAGTCATCATGCATACGGTATAAAAACGGTGGTGAAACATTTTCCCGGTCATGGGAATGCATTGGCCGATTCGCATTTGGGTGTAGCCGATGTCAGCAAAACATGGCAACCCGAAGAACTGCTTCCGTATAAACAACTCATTCAAAGCGGACAGGTAGATGCCGTGATGACGGCACATATTGTCAACGGCCAATTGGATGCATCGCTGTTACCGGCCACTCTTTCCAAAAAAATCATGACCGGTATTTTGCGGGAGCAGCTCGGTTTCCAGGGTGTTATTTTCAGTGATGATATGCAGATGAAAGCTATCAGCGAACAATACAGCCTCGAGGAATCGATCCTGAAAGCAATGGAAGCTGGGGTGGATGTGCTGATGTTCAGCAATAATATTCCGGGAGTAAAAGCCTACGAACCGGAGAATATCCACAGCATTATCCGCAAGCTGGTAGAAAGCGGGAAGATCAGTGAACAACAGATCGATGCGTCGTTCAAACGGGTGATGGCCTTGAAAATGAAACAGTTCGGTGCTTAAATACCAGGCTGATCGATGCCGGATTTCGATGAAACAATCAGTTGAACATCTTGATTTTATTGATTCTTTCACTTAAATCCACACAGGCTGGAAAAAATCTGAAATCCGGATTCTGAAATCTGAAATTTTCCCCTACCTTTGCCGTCCGAAAAATTAAGATATGGCAAATCATAAAGCTACCAGAAAAGATGTTCGTCAAAGTGCAACCCGCAGGGATCGTAACCGCTATTACGGAAAAACAACCCGTAATGCGATCCGTGATCTGCAGGCGATCAAAACAGGAAAAGAAGCTGTTGAAGGTTTACCAGCTGTTGCTTCCATGATCGACAAACTGGCGAAGCGTGGCGTGATTCACAAAAACAAAGCTGCTAACTTAAAGAGCAAGCTGACGAAGAAAGTGAACACATTAGCATAATTACAGTTCCCTTCAAATACATTTTAAAACCCATCGTTCCCGATGGGTTTTTTATTTGCCACCACTCTTCCTTTGTTTCCGGTACTGTAACACAAGTACTGAAAGCTGTTTGGGTTTTATTGCTATTTTGCGGATATGAAATCATTTTCCTTTGCTGCTGCGCTTCTTGCAGCCACTGCCTGCTTTGCCCAACTCCCTGTAACACGTTACGAAACTTCCAAGGGAAAAGAGAGCGTTACCTATTACGAAGCCATCCAGGCATGGAAACAAATTGACAAAGTTTCGCCCATAGTAAGCATGCTCACGATGGGTGCAACCGATGCGAATGAACCCCTGCATTTGGTATTGGTAAGTGCCGATCAAACATTCAAGCCACAACAATGGCAGCAACAAAACAAAGTGGTGATCCTGATCAACAACGGCATCCACCCCGGCGAACCCGATGGGATTGATGCCAGCATTTCGCTGGTGAAAGATATTATTACAAAGAAACGAACATTACCTGCAAACGTTGTACTTGCCATCATTCCTGTTTATAATATCGGTGGCAGTTTAAACCGCAGTGCCTTTTATCGTGTAAGCCAGGATGGTCCATTGGAAAAAGGATTTCGTGGCAACTCACAAAACTTTGATCTCAATCGTGATTTTATCAAGAACGATTCGAAAGAAGCCAAAAGCTTTGCAGAAATTTTTCATTTTGTACAGCCCGATATTTTTGTTGACAACCATGTAAGCAATGGTGCCGATTACCAGCATGTGATGACACTGCTTACTTCGCAACACAATAAGCTGGGCGGTAAACTTGGTGAATACCTGAATCAAACATTTGAACCCGCCGTTTACAAAAGCATGAAAGCAAAAGGGTACGATTTGCTCCCCTATGTAAATAATTTCAGTGACAATCCGGAGAACGGATGGAGTGCTTACTGGGACGGGCCACGATACAGCAGCGGCTATGCATCGTTGTGGAACACGTTTGCATTTGTGCCTGAAACGCATATGCTCAAACCCTATCCGCAACGGGTGGAAGCAACCTATCAACTGATGCTGACGATGATGGAGTTTGCAACAGCCAATCAAGCAACCATTAAACAACTGCGTGCACAGCAACAGAAAGAACAACTGACTCAACAACAGTTCCCGGTTGGTTTTACACTCGACCGCAGTCGCTTTACTGA
>CAYMSG010000480.1:0-2857 GCA_964392955.1 uncultured Chitinophagaceae bacterium
TTCCGGTTGTGGCAGCAATACACTGTCGATCCGGTTTTTCCGCAGATCATACTTATACAAAAATCGTTTGTTCTCTTCCTGCAGCTGCCAGCTGCTGTACCAGAGCTGTTCGTCTTTATCTTTCAATACGGCTGAAATGTTGTAACTGTTGTTCAGCAGTTTGATTCCCTTTGGATTTTTTTCGTTGTAAAACCAGTTTTGTTTTTCATCCAGCAATAAAAAACCCTTGCTTGTTGCGATCCAGAGCCGGCCTTGCTGATCGTGTACAATGCTGCGCTGATTCTTTCGTTCCCGGTCGTTTGCAATTTTTTCATCAACCGGTACTGTGCGTAATGTATCATTGCTGATTTGTTGCAAGCCGTTTATACTTGAAACATAGAGTTTGTTTTTATTGGTGCATACGACGGTATGTGTACGCAGTTGTTCACGGCTTTGCACAAATTGACGGAAGCTGCTGACATATCCTGTAGCTTGCTGAATCTTTACCAGCCCTTCGTGTTCTGTTACCGACCAGATATTGCCTTCTTTATCCTCCGCAATGCCAAAGTTCATAATACCGGAAGGAAGTGATTGACCGGGTTGCTGCGGGTTGTAAGTAAATGTATAAAACTGGTTGCCATTAAAGCGTTGCAGCCCGTTGACTGTGTTGAGCCAGATGATGCCACGTTTATCCTGGAAAATATATTTTACATGGTGATCTGCCAACCCGTTCTGCAGATCAAGATGCCGCACAACGGGTAATACATGCTCCTGTGCACACAAACAGACCGTCTGAAGCATGATACAGATATACAGAATACTGTTTTTCATGAAGGCAGAGAACTAACTTTTGAGGTGTTATATGAAGATAATATTCTTTGTGTAATTGTTGCACCCGCTGAATTCTTACTTTACCGTTCTCCCTTTCCATTCATAACTGCCAAATTTCCCCAGCCATCCTGCAATCACCGTATAAACAATATGAAACGGTTGTGCCAACGGAAACCAAAGCAACAGTTTTTCTTTTTGAAAGAATGTTGCTACTGGCAATAGAAAAATTAATTCAATGATTGTTTTGAAACAGAAACTTACGGCAAACAACATCCACAAACTGCTGTTGACACAGGCCGCAACAAAAAGAACAACAAAAAAAACATTGAGCAGATAAACCAAGAGCAATACCCAAAAGATGCGTTTATCATCATACTTGTCTGCTTTGCTGGCCCAGCGAATCCGTTGCCGGAAAAAATCACCTACTGTTTCAACAGGATTGGTGTGTACAATACTGTCAATGGCTTTGCAGTAATGTACATCGCCGGGATATTGTTTGTAGAGTTTATGCATCAGCAGCATATCGTCGCCACTGGCAATATGATCCACGCCTGTAAAACCATCTACTTTATAAAAGGCTTCTTTGCTGTAGCAGAGATTGGCACCATTGCACATGCTGTGAAAACCTGCACCAACAGAAGCGGCAGTAATTCCCTGCAGACTTAAAAAATCCAACGATTGAAACACTTTAATAGCTGCGTTTTCTTCTTTCATGGCAACAGGTGCTGCTATGAAAACTGTGGCTTGCTGTTGAATGATGAACGCAAAGTTGTGTAACCAGTTGGCCGGCACAATACAATCGGCATCGGTTGTAACAATATAGTTGCCGGTTGCTTTTTCCACTCCCACTTCAATGGCTTTCTTTTTATAGGAGTTGATTTTTTCATGAAGTATTTCTTTCAACTCAATTACCTGTACACCCGGAAATTGTTTTGCGGTTGCAACAGTTGCATCGTCGCTGAAATCATCGATCACAATTACCTCAAATAAGTGCGTTGGATAATTCAGTTGCTGTATCGATCGAAGACAAGCGTTTATATTTTTCTCTTCGTTTCTTGCAGGAATTAAAATACTAAAGTGGGTCGTTGGCTGAAAAGTTGCAAACACCTGCAATGGCGCCAGTTTACTCCACCAATAACGGTAAAGCAGCAGCAGCACAGCATAAGGAATCAGTAACAGAAGAGAAAACAACAACCACAGCATGGCTGCAAAATAATCATTCAGCAGCCAGTAAAGAAATAATCAACGCAGCATGTTTTTCCCGCAGCAACTGGTGACCGGATGAAACAACATGAACATGAATGCGATCGGACGCTCCTTGTTGAAACCGGTAACCATATTTGGCAAGAATGATCCGGTCGTATTCGCCAAAAACAAGATGAACAGGAATATGATGCTGCTGAAGAGATGTTTTGATTTGAGGCAAACTGGGACGAAACTTCCGCATGGTGGTCCAGATGCGATACAGATCATCTCTTACCTTTTGATGATCGATGTAATGATGTACATATTTTGCCACACTGCTGTTGATCCATTTGCGACGGTTCAGCCAATCGGTCATTGTACCAAACCATGTTGGATGCTTCATCGTGAAGCGGAAAAAACGATTGCCGAGAAACGTTTGTGTAGCCAGCCAGTACCAGCCGTTCATTTGTAATCCATCGGGAGCAAGCAGTACCGCCTTTTCTATTTTATGTGGAATGTGTTGCAGCAAACTCAATCCAATTCGTCCGCCCATACTGTAACAAAGTAAATGCAGATTTTGATGTTCATAATCTGGGATCATATTGGTCAACAAGTCGATGAGATCGTTTACCGGAAAAGTGAGATGCTTGTTCCAGTCGGTTTTTCCATGCCAGGGCAGATCAATTGCATACATTGTAAAATCATCAGCCAAATATTTTTCAAGAAATGAAAATGTAGCTGCTTCTTCACCAAATCCATGTAAGCAAAGCACAATCTTTTTTCCTTTTCCTCCTTTGAGGTAAGAAATGGTTGCATCCTGCCACGAAATGAAATGTTGCTCCATGCGTTGTGTAAGCTAAAA
>CAYMSG010000481.1:0-2855 GCA_964392955.1 uncultured Chitinophagaceae bacterium
AATGGTGGTGTTGGTGGACGTTAACGACCGGCAGACCGGAGTAATGGATAAAATAGAGGCTCACCGTCTCAATTTACTTCACCGTGCATTTAGTGTATTTGTATTTAATCAAAAGGGTGAACTTTTGCTTCAAAGAAGAGCCTTGCAAAAATATCACAGTGGTGGGTTATGGACAAATACCTGTTGAAGTCATCCCCGGCCCGGAGAGAGCATTGAACAGGCTGCTACCCGTCGCTTAACGGAAGAAATGGGATTTGAGTGCCCTTTGAATGATGCCTTTAGTTTTTTATATCAATGCGATATGGGAAACGGATTGTATGAACACGAATTCGACCACGTTCTTTTGGGTGAGTTTAACAATATTCCCATACCTGATAATACAGAGGTAATGGACTGGAAATTTAGTTCAATGGAGGAGATTGAGCGCCGTATGCATTCAAATCCGGAAGAATTTACGGAGTGGTTTAAAATCTGTTTTTGTCAGGTAATGGATCATTTTAACAATATAAATAATCGCGCAACAGGATGAAAACAGCCATTACAAGAAAAGCTCATTTTAATGCTGCGCACAGGTTGCACAATCCGGCCTGGAGTGAAGAGAAAAACCTTCAGGTATTTGGTAAATGTAATAACCCCAGTTATCATGGACACAATTACGAATTGTATGTTACACTGGTGGGTGACGTTAAACCCGACACAGGTTATGTTGCAGACTCCAAATGGCTGGCCGAATTAATAAAGCAACATGTGGAAGATCGTTTTGATCATAAAAACCTGAATTTGGATACTGAAGAATTTAAAAATTTGAATCCTACAGCTGAAAATATTGCCCGTGTGATATATGACATTTTAAGACCTTTTATTAACCCCGAACAACAATTAAAAATTACTTTGTATGAGACAGAACGGAATTTCGTGGAATACCCTGCGAACTGAAAATATGACTAGCTTGAAACAGGTTGATTTAATGGGTGACGAGCATGTTGGAACGTCTTTAGACACTCCAATGCGTAAGGATGCTTTTGAGTTAAACGATGATTCTAAAATTGAACTGATTGAATCCCGTTTTCATGAAATTATGGAAATTATGGGGCTCGACCTTAATGACGACAGTCTGAACGGTACTCCGCATCGGGTAGCTAAAATGTTTGTTAAGGAAGTTTTTAGCGGCCTGAATCCGGAGAATAAACCAAAAATTTCATTATTTAAAAATATTTACCGGTACAACGAGATGTTGGTGGAGAAGAATATTTCGTTGAAATCTTTTTGCGAGCACCATTTTTTACCCATAGTGGGCAAGGCGCATGTTGCCTACATCAGCAGCGGGCATGTTATCGGATTAAGCAAAATCAATCGTATTGTTGACTATTACGCACGCCGGCCGCAGGTACAGGAAAGATTAACCATGCAAATTGCCGGAGAGCTGAGGAAAGTACTGAAAACAGAGGACGTTGCTGTAATGATTGACGCAAGTCATATGTGTGTTAGTATGCGCGGAATAGAAGATGATGCTTCATCTACAGTTACCAGCAGCTTTACAGGGGTATTTAAACGAGACGAAATACAGCAGAAGTTCTTTGCACAAATAAATGCCTGATTCTGGAATCGTATTTTTTTGGCACCGCCGCGACCTGAGATCCTTCGATAACAAAGGTTTGATATCGGCATTGAAATATGCAGCCGAAACAGGAGCTAAGGTTCAGCCGGTTTTTATTTTCGATGAAAATATACTGGCAAACCTTCCTAAGGATGATGCCAGGGTTTCTTTTATTTATGATTCTATTCTTAGACTCGATAAAAATTATCAGTCTATGGGCTCAAATCTATTGATTTTGAATGGCAGACCTGAAAATGTGTGGACCAAAGTATTGAATCAATATGAGGTAAAAGCAGTATTTGCCAATGAAGATTACGAGCCTTATGCCCGGCAAAGGGATGGACAAATAACAGATGTTCTGAAAAATAAGGGTATAGCTTTCAGGCTTTCTAAAGATCATGTTATTTTTTCTCCTGATGAGGTTGTTAAAGAGGACAATACTCCTTATCTGGTTTATACGCCCTATAGTAAAGTATGGCGCAAAAAGTTCCAGTCTGAATCTGTAAATGTTCAGTCTATGGATGAGTACACAGATTTCCTGGTACCTGTTATAAATAAAGTAATACCCATGTTGCAAAACATTGGTTTTCGCTATAGCCCGCTGATGTATGAGGTCTTTGATTCAACGGAAACGATTATTAAACAATACGAACACACCCGAAATCTTCCGGCAAATGAAAGAAGCACCACAAGATTGGGCGTTAGTTTGCGGTTTGGAACTATCAGTATCAGGGAATTGGCATTACAAGCAGCCAGGTTGAGCGAAGCGTTTCTGAATGAGCTGATTTGGAGAGAATTTTTTCAAATGATACTCTACCATTTTCCACATTCTGTAAATTCTTCAATAAAACCGGCATACGATAATATTGAATGGCGGCATGATGAAGAAGGATTTGCTGCATGGTGCGAAGGACGAACGGGTTATCCTATTGTAGATGCCGGAATGCGGGAATTGAATACAACGGGCTTTATGCACAATAGAGTTCGTATGATAACAGCTTCCTTTCTTACCAAACATTTACTTATTGACTGGCGCTGGGGTGAAAGATATTTTGCGGGTAAACTTATGGATTTTGAACTGGCGTCAAATGTTGGTGGATGGCAATGGGCTGCGGGTTCCGGCTGCGACGCTGCGCCCTATTTCAGAATATTTAATCCGTATATTCAAACAGAAAAATTCGACCCCGGATTCGGTTATGTTCGCAAATGGGTGCCAGAGTTTTCATCGTCCGATTATCCCGGACCTATAGTTGAACAC
>CAYMSG010000482.1:0-2851 GCA_964392955.1 uncultured Chitinophagaceae bacterium
CAACACATTCAAACTTGCTGCAGGTGAATGATAACCGGCAACAATTGCTTTGGCTGGCCCTGGAAACGTTTGGTAAACAGGGCAGCCGGGCAATCAACTTCACGCAAAGTACAAAGCCGGCAATTCTTTCGTTATGGTCTGGCAACATCTACTGTGTTTAACTGTAAATACGCAGATATCACTCTACTATCGAATTGAAGAGACCAGCTTACAAGCGGGCTGTCCATGTCCAATCCTGTGTATTTCACGTTTTTCCTGCTAAGCCAATATTTGAATTACTATAAACATATTGTTTTTCATTTTCTAACATTAAATACATCCAGATGAAAGAAAAATTACTTTGTAAAATCCTTGCATTTTTACTTTTATTATGTACAACTACTGTGAATGCTAAAGTGTGGCGGGTAAATAATGTGTCGAATTATAATGGCACTACTCTGTATGGCGAAAACCTGGGAGGTACACAAACAAACCCTGTATTTGCACAGTTGAACCAAGCGGTTACAACAAATTTTGTACTGGCAGGAGATACGGTTCATCTCGAAGGGGCGGTGGCTTCCTATGCAAATGCAACAGTAAACAAACGACTGATCATCATCGGCCCCGGCTACCTGTTAGATGAAAATCCTAATACATCCAATACATTACTGGAAGCAAAAATCGGTGCTATTGATTTTAATACCGGGTCTGCGGGCTCGGAATTGATTGGAGTTTCTGTTGTTGGCAATACCGGTTCTATAGACCTTGCAACTGGCGTAAGTAATATCACGATTAAGCGTTGCCGGATAGACTATGATATTTATGTAGCATACAACAATTCTGATATTTTTATTCTGCAAAACTATTTTACAAATATCACTAATTCACAAGCGAGTGCGATAATTACAAACACTGGAGGGTTTCCTTCAAACTTTATCTTTAACAACAACATTGTAAAGCGTCCTCTCTTATTGTTTAGTGCTTCAATAACATATACTGCTGCAGAAGCGAAGAACAATATTTTTGATTGCCCTGCTATTACGGGTAGCCCCAGCATCCGTCTTAATACAGGTTCATTTCAAAACAATATCCTTAAAAACCCTGCAGCAGCAGCAAATATTAACAACAATAATTCTGTGAATGTTTCTTATAATGTAAGTTCATCTAACGCAAATCAATTTGGTACAGCTAATAACAATATTGTTGTAACCAACATTAATTCCATTTTTGTTGATCCGGTTACAAATTCATCCGATGGAGACTACCAGTTAGTAAGTGCGTGGGCAGCAGCTAATCCCGGCGCAGATGGTGCACCCCGTGGTGCATTTGGCGGTGCTTCGCCCACCCGCCGATATACGTTGTCCGGGTTAGCCCCCATTCCCGTTATCTACGACATCAGTACAAGTGGCGTAGCGGGGCCCGGAGGTTTACAGGTAACCATCAAAGCGAAAGTTGTTCAATAATCAAATTTTAAGAACATGAAAATAATCAGTACTACCTTACTGCTTGTATGGTGTACGTTTTGTGCCGGGCAAACAGTAACACAGATTGAGTATGCTTTTGATGTAGATATGGGAGTAACAAAAAACAGTATCATCAATATCAATCCGGCGCAGGGAGATGTAAATTTTCCGTTTACAATTCCTTCAACAGGTCTAACGCCCGGTTATCATAAACTTTATCTGCGTACTAAAAACAGTGATGGCCATTGGAGTCATACCAGTATGCGGCTGGTGGAAGTGCCGTTTACAAGCAGTCTTTATATCGTAAACCGTGGCGAGTATTTTTTTGATATTGATCCGGGCTTTGGAAACGGTTCAGCTGTTACCATTACGCCACAACAGGAGGCAATCTTGCAAAATTTTACTGCTGTTACTTCATCCCTCACGCCCGGCTATCACAAATTATATATTCGTGTAAGGGATGGCTTGGGTAATTGGTCGCATACTTTGTTGCGAAATGTTGATGTTATGAATACACTATCCCCGGGTGCTGTAGAACGAATTGAGTATTTCGTAAATACGGATCCGGGTGTAGGCAAAGCAAGTGGGATTGTTTTAGCCAACCCACAAACCGATGGGAGCTTTTCCATCAGTATTCCTCAACATCAGCTACAGAATGGATTGGATACACTTTATTTCCGGGCAAAAGATAATGGTGAAAAAAACTGGTCGATTACACACTGGAAAATGCAGATTATCAGCATCACTACCTCTGTTTTTGACTTGCAGTTTTCAAACGATGTTCGAACGTATCCTGTTCCGGTGACCGATCATTTAATTGTCAATAATCAAACAAATAATCCGATAACAATTGAGCTGTATGAGGTCAATGGCAGAATGATTACCAGCTGGAAGTCGGTCATTAACACACAACTCATGTCATTTATGCTGTTGCCATCAGGTACTTATTTACTGAAAGTAACAGATGAAAAATCGAGGAAAATGTTTACCAGGAAAATAGTGAAATAGACAGCCTTTTTACTGCATATATTCAGAAACATGAAAGTTGTATTAGTAAACGATATTCTGTGAAAATAAAAAAGGCTGCCAGTAATAGCAGCCTCTTTTATGTTTCATTAATTGATTGTTATGCCAGCACCGCAGCTCCGTACATTTCTTGTTGCAATTGTTTTACTCTCGGATCTTCCAGGTATTCATCAAAGGTGGTTAAACGATCAATGATGCCGGAAGGAGTTAACTCAATAATACGGTTGGCTGTTGTATGCATAAAGGTATGATCGTGTGAAGTCATTAACACAATCCCGTTGTAGGCAATACACTGTTCGTTGAAGGCCTGGATGCTTTCCAGATCAAGATGGTTGGTGGGCTGATCGAGAACAATCACATTCGGATTCTGCATCATCATTTTA
>CAYMSG010000483.1:0-2848 GCA_964392955.1 uncultured Chitinophagaceae bacterium
TTTTCCTCGTTGGTGCAAAAGCTGATAAAGAAGTATTACTACGCTTTGGTGTACCGGCGGTTATCGCTGCGTTTGCCGGTGCATGGTTGCTGTTACAAATAACCGATCTGCAACCATTGTTTTCTTACAGCCTCGGCAGTAAAACAATCGATGTATATCCTGTAAAATTTATTGTTTCACTTTTACTACTCACATTCGCCATTATTGAACTGTTGCCTTATTTCAAACATTTACAGTTTAATAAAAACAAATTACCGATTGGTGGTATCCTCAGTGGTTTTTTTGGCGGACTATCAGGTAACCAGGGCGCTTTACGCAGTGCCTTTCTCATAAAAGCCGGCTTGTCAAAAGAAACGTTTATTGGTACAGCAGTGGTTGTATCAACCTTTGTTGACTTTACAAGACTCTCGGTTTATGCAAGCCGATTCAGCAAAGTGGGGATAGAAGAAAATATTATTCTGATCATTTGTGCTGTTGCCGGTGGCATCGCCGGTTCGTATATTGGTTTGAAATTGCTGAAGAAAATAACATTGGAGTTGATCCAAAAATTAATAGCAGTATTACTGATCGTTCTTTCAATTGCGTTGGGGGCCGGACTTATTTAATCAATCATGTTCTCTGCCAACGATCTTTCCATTGCGCCAACTATTATTCAGCTCTTCAAATTCTTTTAATTCTTCGGCAGTAAATTCTTTGTTGCTCAGTTTTTTCAAATCAGGCTGACCAGCATTTACCCAAGCCGTGTACCAAAAACTGGCGACAGCAAAAATGCTTTGCCGCATGCGACGCTCCACCATTCCGTTCAATTTCGTATGATACGCCATCGTAAATGAAGCAGAATACGTACGGATGGTTGTTCCGTTTCTGTTTTCAAATGAATACTTGGCATCGCCGGGCAAACTCTCGGTTAATTCCTTTTCATACCGCAACACCGTATCGGCAGCCGCAGCACTTTCCAATACACGTGCCCAAATAAATTGTCCGGGGTTTTTAATATGCGCTGCTTTATCCATCCAGAAATCAAATTCTTTTTCAGCCAACAACTCCGGCACACGGCTTTCCCAAAAACCATGAATACCGTTTTGATTGGTGAACTGTCCGTTATGATTATGCGATGCATGTAAAGGCACATGTGCATCAGCAATGTAATGACCGATCTCTGCACTCAACTTTAAAATTTTTGCCTGGTTTTTTTCTTTGAAGGCAGATGTCAATCGCCAGAGCATGGTTTGCACCCACCAGGGAACAATGCCATATGTGTTGATTGTATCGGCACTAAACTTCGCCACGGCACTATCATAGTTATGCGGCAACTCAGAAAAAGGAAATGAACCGTAATGATCAATGTCGATATAATGGCGTGGTCCTTCCTCCGGAATCGCATAACGGCGTTTATCCGGATCAACCGAATGCTCGGTCAAAAAATCAATATGTGTTTTGTAAAACCCGATCATATCGGGTGGCAACAAAAAAACCGCCAGGTAATTGATTTTGCGATGGCCATAAAATCCCCAGCAGAAACATTGTTCTGTTACAAGTAATAAAACAACAATGAATACAGCTTTTTTCATTCAGCTTATTTCTTCAGCGCCTTTTCGTCTTTTACAATTTCATCATCAATTTCTTCATCCATCTTTGTTACACCACCGCTGATGGCAAACTTCATGGCTTCGGTGCCGGTTAGTTGTCCTTCCAGCGATTTAATTCTACTCGATAAAATCAGATAAACATTACCAACAATGGAATAACTCATAGGCACATACACCGCCACATAATCTTTCAACCCAAAGTCTTCTGTATCTTCTCGTGTAAGAAAACCTACACGCCACACATCGTTATCATCAATATTAGCCAACACCGGCCGGTTAAATTTTTTCTTCTCGCCTGCAAATGCCTCAAAAAAATCTTTCACCGTAGTATAAATAAACTTGATGCCCGGTACCTTCTCCAGCCAGTGATCAAACAAATTGAAGATGCGGCTTTGAATGAAAAACGTACTGAGGTAGCCCACCAGGCAAATAGCACCTATAATTAAAAGGAAGCCCAATCCAAAATTGCGGACAATCACTTTTCCATCATCATCGGTAAAAGTAAAAATGGGAATGAGTTCGTCTATACTGGTCACAATCCAAAACAACGCATAGCCTGTTACCACAATGGGTGCTAACACCAGTAAGCCTTGCAGAAAGTATTGGAATAATCGCTTGTAATTAAAGGTTTTAAACATGTTGTTGCATTTACCTGATCAAAAATACAGCTTTCGGTTGCCGTGCCACCGTATTAATTTTTTATGACCAATGGTAAAAAAAGACGATGGAAACTTTGGCAACGAATATAGTTTCCTTAGTTTTGCGGTCCCGATGGCTATCGGGATGTAATTATGGAGACAAAAGAAAGAATACAAAAAAAAGCACATGAGCTGTTTTTGCGGTACGGCATCCGTTCCGTTTCAATGGATGATATAGCCACGCAGCTTGGCATGAGCAAAAAAACCATTTACCAGTTCTTTTCAGAAAAAGACGAATTGGTAACTGCTGTGATGGATGAAGAGGTAAGCTTTACACAGCACAAATGTGAAATGTGCCAGGTGGACGCAAAGAATGCGGTGGATGAAATATTTCTGACACTGGAACGTGTGCTTGAGCAATTCGCCAACCTGAACCCGATGGTTTTGTACGATGCTGAAAAATTTCATCCAAAGGCATTTGAAAAGTTCAGGAAGATGAAAGAAGAATTTCTGTATGAAGTGGTAGCGCACAACATACGCAGAGGAATTGAGGAAGAGCTCTACCGTGATACGATCAATGTAGAGATGATGAGCCGCTACCGTGTAGAAACTATGATGATC
>CAYMSG010000484.1:0-2835 GCA_964392955.1 uncultured Chitinophagaceae bacterium
AAGTGGAACGCATCATCAAAGAGCAGGTGAAGCGGTTTAAAATGACGGTTGAATGATGGGCCGGGTACTACGGTTACAGTTCTGAACCTGCACAGTTTTCAGGCAAATAAATTATTTGTATTGACAGATATGCTTGCGTAGAATGGTTTGTCAGCGATAGATGTAATCCAAAAAACAGCTTCAGGTTGTTGTAAACAATGTGTTTATTCATGTTGAATGTTGTGCCTTTGTTAAGGCTTTTACCGGTATTTTCTTGTGTGATATATGTTACTGGAGAAGCTTGTGCGCTGCTTGATATTTGCATTCAGAAATTAAGAATCTAAACATCAAGTAACGCTTAAACAAAACAATATGTTTTTTCAACACATTTACGACAAGTCGCTGGCACAAGCCAGTTATTTCATTGGATGCCAAAAAGCGGGTGTAGCAATAGTGATTGATCCCAAACGGGATGTTGACACCTACCTGGAAATTGCAAAGCAAAATAAAATGCAGATCACGCATGTAGCGGAAACGCATATTCATGCCGATTTTTTATCAGGTAGTCGTGAGCTCGCAGCTTTAACAGGTGCTAAACTTTACTTGAGTGATGAAGGTGGTAAGGGATGGGAATACGAGTTTGATCACGTGGGTATGAAAGATGGTTCAGTGTTTATGGTAGGTAATCTCAAGTTTGAAGTAATGCACACACCCGGCCATACGCCTGAAAGCATTAGTTTTCTATTGACAGATACGCCTGCAAGCCCGGAGCCTGTCATGCTTTTTACCGGTGATTTTGTATTCGTTGGTGATATCGGTCGTCCTGATTTACTGGAAGAGGCTGCCGGCCTTGTTGGCACAAAAGAAGCCGGTGCACACCAAATGTATAAATCGATCAACCGCTTTAATGCATTGAATGATTTTATCCAGGTATGGCCTGGCCACGGTGCAGGTTCTGCTTGTGGTAAAGCTTTGGGCGCTGTTCCAAGTTCAACTGTTGGTTATGAAAAAGTACGTAACTGGGCATTTCAATACGAAAAAGATGAGAATGGTTTTGTGAAATTCTTATTGGAAGATCAGCCGGAACCGCCGAAGTATTTTGCAATGATGAAAAAGCTGAATAAAGTTGATCGTCCGTTGTTGACAGAAGTGCCGAAAGTAAAACAACTCAGCAAAGAAGAGTTTAGTGATGCGAAAGCAAAGGGAATGAAAGTAATTGACACACGCAATAAAACAGAATTCACTGAAGGATTTATCCCCGGCAGTATCAATATTCAAAACAACAATGCATTGGCAACCTGGGCCGGATGGTTTTTAGAATACAACGAACCATTTGTTATTGTAGCTCCTGCTGAGCAGATGGAAGATATTACACGCAAGCTCATGCGTATTGGCCTGGATAATATCTATGGTTTTATTCCTTCTGTAACTGTTTGGACAGAGTTGGGAAATAAACTGGAGCAAAGAGAGGATATTGGATTAGATGAATTTAAACAATTGATTCAACAGGAAAATGTACAGGTAGTGGATGTAAGAGGTGCTGCTGAATTTAAAGCCGGACATGTGGATGGAGCTATCAATTTGTTTGTTGGCAAGATTGAAAAAAATCTTAGCAAACTGGATACATCAAAGCAGATTGTGATCCATTGCCAGGCGGGTGATCGTTCTTCTACAGCATCATCTGTGTTGGCGAAGAATGGAATTAACGTAAAGAATTATACAGGTGGTTATAGTGAGTGGGTAAACAAAGGCAACCCTGTTGTAACAGGTGAAGCAACGTTGGCAGCAGTTTAAGCAATCGTAAGGAAGCAACGCAAAAGCCCCGATACAGTAATTGTATCCGGGGCTTTTCTTTATTCATTTCAAGGCTTTTTCACCTCATCTTAATTCACAAAATGTTTGATGATCTTTGCCATTGTTTTTTCATCACCCGATTGTTTGCGAAATGGCTGGTAATAGTTTTTTGGTAATCGAATAAATTGATCGGCCTGTGCCGCTTCACTCCATCCCTTTTTTACTGCTTCTAATGCCGGTACATTGTTTTGATGAAGTTCCAGCAATAATGCAACAATTGAATTGCGGAGTGGAGTTGAAACCCGGTTGTTGATCAGTACCGGCCCCAATGGAATTTCAGGTGAGAGCCAGAGTAGTTTGATCTGTTTGGCCCGGCTGCTGTCTTGCAGCAAACTGAAGTACTCGGTGCTTCCCACAGCAGCAATATCGGCTTTGCCTGTTAAAACAGAGTCGATCGCCGCTTTGTGATTTTTTCCATAACGCACTTGTTGAAAATCAGTTTCGGGATTTTTTAAACCAACAGAGTTGAATGCTAATCTCGGCACAAGGTTTCCGGAAGTAGAACCGGGACTCACCAGCATGAGACGAAGCGATGCGGCCAGTTGTGTTACATTACGTAACGTATCTGCTTTGAAACGTTCGGCAATGATGATGGCCGTTTTGTAATTGTCTTTTGCATGTTCTTTTACACGTAACACCGCATAGGGTTTCATCGGGTATTTCGTATCAGCTGCTTCCAGCATAAAATAGCCAAAGCTGTTGATCAGGGCGATGTCTACTTCATTTTTTTGAATGGCTTCCATAAACAGGTGAACGGTTGGATAACTTTTTACTTCAACAGCTTTGCCTGTTTTGGCAGCAATATGATCTGCCAGTGGTTGAATATTGGCAATACGGTTATTGTCTGCATATTGGTAAGTAGCAATCACTAATGGTTGGGCATTTGCAAGAACTGTGAAAAACAAGAAAAGACCAAGCAGCAAGTATCTTTTGAAAGTGTGAATCATCATAACCCAACAGTTAAATTGTAGTAACTGCGAAAGTACAATTACAATCATGATT
>CAYMSG010000485.1:0-2825 GCA_964392955.1 uncultured Chitinophagaceae bacterium
AAGTAGAAAACATTTTTAATTTCAAAAGCACTGCTAAAGGATAGTGTTTTTGAAACTCTATTTCACCCTCATAATAAATATCATCTTTATTTTTCTTTTTCCACTTTTCTCTTTCTCGTTCCTCCTTTAAAAAATTCGATTTCTCCCATGGATAAATTAATCCTGCAGAATCAAATTGCTTTGTTAGTTGAAGATTTCTTGTTTGAGATTTTACAGTTATCAAACAACAAATACTGAATAGAGTAAACAGGGTTTTCATTATAAAGATTAATAGCTGATTAATTTCTCAATCGTTTCCCCCAACCTCGCTTTCGCCATAAAATTCTGCTCCAGTTCAATATTAAACGGAATGGGTGTATCCAAACTTGCACAACGCATCACCGGTGCATCCAGTAATTCAAAACAATGTTCGGCGATCCATGCTGCAATTTCGCCACCAATGCCGCCGATCAATGTGTCTTCGTGCAACAACAACACACGGCCGGTCCGTTGCACGGCTGCACGGATGGAAGCATAATCTAACGGTGCAAGTGAACGTAAATCAAGAATATCAATGGATAGTTCCGGATGTTCGGCCGCATACTCTTCGGCCCAATGCACCGCAGCACCATAGGTAATAATGGATACTTCATCGCCACTGCGTACATGTCGGGCTTTGCCGATTTCAATTTCATAATATGTTTCGGGCACCGCACCACTTACCGAACGGTACAATGCTTTGTGTTCAAAGTATAAAACAGGGTTGGGATCATTGATGGCAGCAATCAGTAACCCTTTTGCATCCATGGGTGTAGATGGATATACAATTTTTAAACCCGGTGTTTTGGTAAACCATGCTTCGTTACTCTGGCTGTGAAACGGACCGGCACCTACACCGCCACCAGTGGGCATACGAATCACCACATCTGCATTTTGTCCCCAGCGGTAATGCAACTTCGCCAGGTTGTTGACGATTTGATTAAAGCCCACCGTCACAAAATCGGCAAACTGCATTTCCATTAACCCTTTATACCCTTCCAAACTTAAACCTAACGCCGCACCAACAATGGCGCTTTCACAAATAGGTGTGTTGCGTACACGCTCTTTGCCAAATTCCTGTACAAAACCTTCGGTAATTTTAAATGCACCGCCGTACTCAGCTATATCCTGTCCCATCAATACAAGGTTGGGATGCTGGATCATGCTTTGATGAAGGGCCTCTTTAATGGCGTCAACGAAACGTTTGTCGTGAGTGGTGAATGGTGAATGGTGAGTGATGTCCGAATGATCGATCTTTACTATCGACTTATTACTATCGGCTATCGGCTGAAAAAGATCATCCAACTCTTCTTCCGTATCAATCTCCATTGGCTTTGCCTGGTTCGCCAGTAACAGTTCACTGTCAATTAAGTTTTTAAATTCAGCACGGATCGATGTAACATCCTCTTCAGTTAACACCGCTTCACTTAACAAGTACGTTTCGTAATTTTTAATGGGATCTTTCTCTTCCCATATTTCAAACAAATGCTTGGGGACATATTTCGTTCCGCTGGCTTCTTCATGTCCACGCATGCGAAAGGTCATGCATTCGATGAGGTAGGGTTTCTGATGTTCAATACAGTACTGCCGCACACCTTTGATGGTATCGATCACCGACAGAATATTATTGCCATCGATCTTTACGCCTTCCATGCCGTAACCTCTTGCACGTTCCACCAAACTTTCGCAACGGTATTGTTCGTTGGTGGGTGTACTTAAGCCGTAGCCATTGTTTTCAATAATAAAGATCACCGGTAAATCCCACACGGCTGCTACGTTCAATGCTTCATGAAAATCGCCTTCGCTGGTACCACCTTCACCGGTAAAAGCCAGTGATACCTTTAATGCTGAGCCTGTCGAAGCACTTCTTAATTTATTCGCCAGTGCCACACCATCAGCAATCGCTAACTGCGGACCGAGATGCGAGATCATACCACACACATGGTGTTCTTTACTGCCGAAATGAAAACTGCGTTCACGCCCTTTGCTGTAGCCTTCTTTATTGCCCTGCCATTGCATAAAGAGTTTGTGCAGCGGCATGTTGCGGGTTGTGAATACTCCGAGGTTGCGGTGTAAGGGCATGATCCATTCATCCTGCTCCAGCGCCAAGGTTGCACCCACAGCAATGGCTTCCTGGCCAATGCCACTAAACCATTTGCTAATTTTTCCCTGCCGGAGCAATAAAAGCATCTTTTCTTCGATTAATCTGGGGTACAGCAAGCTTTTATAAATATTGACCAGCTCAGTATTGGTAAGATGTTTGCGATCGAACTGCATTTTAAAATTCAATATCTGATGAGGAACAAAGTTCAGGTTTCATCTCCTTTTAAAAAGGAATTTCTTTTGGCGACGGTTGCCGTCATTCTTTTTCTGCCACTCACAATGCAGGCACAGGGTAAACCTGCCGACAGCAGCAAAACCAGCACTGTTGTTAAAACAAACGAACTGAAAGTTCGTCAACAAGGAAGCAACTGGCAATTCCGTTTTGAGCGGATCCGGTTCAGGGCCGCATTAAAAATCGTGAATAGTAACGGAGCGGTGGTAAAAGCGGTGATGGTAGATGAAGGGTTGGAAACCATCCAGGTTTCGATGAACGGCTTACCAAAAGGTATTTACAGCTGTGTGCTGGAAAACCGGACGCAACGGTTTGTTGCAAGAGTATTGGTACAATAATTTACCTGTTTCCTTTTTCTTCTTCTTTCAATACCATTTTGTGTACAATCGAATTGATGATGGATAAACATATGCTGAACAGCAAGGCATACCAGAAACCAGCTCAAATAAATCCATTTACAAAATAGGCGTCA
>CAYMSG010000486.1:0-2820 GCA_964392955.1 uncultured Chitinophagaceae bacterium
CCCCAACTTTGCCGTTGTGTCTGCTTGTGCTTCATCTACCAATGCTATCATAGATGCATACGATACCATTCGCCTTGGTAAAGCCGATGTTATTTTAACCGGAGGAAGTGAAGCCGTTGTAAGTGCAGCCGGTGTAGGGGGATTTAATGCGATGAAAGCATTGAGTGAACGCAACGATGACCCGGCTACTGCAAGCCGCCCATTTGATAAAGACCGTGATGGTTTTGTGATGGGCGAAGGGGCAGGTATGCTGGTATTGGAAAGCCTGGAACATGCATTGCAACGGGGTGCAAAAATCTACTGTGAAATAGCCGGTGGTGGTGCCACTGCCGATGCACATCATATTACAGCCCCTCACCCCGAAGGATTGGGCGCTAAAAATGTAATGACCGTTGCTTTGAAAGATGCAGGGTTACAACCATCTGATATCGATTATATCAACGTTCACGGTACTTCTACACCACTGGGCGATATTGCAGAAACCAAAGCCATCATGAGTGTATTCGGTGAGCATGCATACAATCTCAACATCAGCTCTACCAAATCAATGACAGGTCATTGCCTGGGAGCAGCCGGTGCATTGGAAGCCATTGCCTGTGTAATGAGTGTGGTGCATGATATTGTTCCACCTACAATCAATCATTTTACCGACGATCCCGAACTTGATCCCAAATTAAATTTCACGTTCAACAAAGCACAGAAACGTACCGTACGGGCTGCGTTGAGCAATACGTTTGGATTTGGTGGACATAATGCATCGGTAATTGTAAAAAAATATTCCTGATTTACTTTAGATTTGTTCATACATCGTCCGGAAGGCACAACGTTTTCCGGAATTTAATGATGTGATTAAACCCGTATGGTGCGGAATCTTGTCCGACAAATATTACCTGCTAAAAACAAATTTGAAAGTAACCTGCGTAACATATTAGGTTATAGCCCGGGCGACCTTAATTTGTACAAAACTGCACTCAGCCATCGATCCATCAAAGAAGGCAGTGATCAAAACAACGAACGCCTGGAGTTTTTAGGCGATGCTGTGTTAAGTGCAGTGGTGGCCGATTATCTCTTCAAAAAATACGCCTACAAAGGCGAAGGTTTTTTAACCGAGATGCGCAGCAAAATGGTAAACCGTGTAACGCTCAACGATATTGCTGTGCGGATGGGCTTGAAAAAAATCACGATCTACAACAAAGGCGATAACTCCCTGAAAATTTCGCAGATATTCGGCAATACGTTGGAAGCATTGCTGGGCGCTATCTATCTCGATCTTGGTTATAAAAAAACGCAAAAGTGGATCGTAAAGAATATGATTGTTCCCTACCTCTTCATGGAAGATCTTGAATTGCTGGAGATCAATCATAAAAACAAACTCTACGGCTGGGCTAATAAAAACGGGAAAGCATTGGAGTTTGAAACCATTGATGAGCGTTTGGAAAACGGCCGCCGGTTATTCACCATTGGTGCGGTGGTAGATGGTGAAGTAATTGCTGAAGGAAAAGCCTTTAATAAAAAAGATGCCAGTCAGATTGCCGCACAGGTAGCCGTTGAAAAATTAGGAATTGTGAGTTGATGTTTTTCCCCGCACAATTTTTATGTAACGATATGACGCCATTATTCAAGAAATTAAATTTCAAAAATCAACCAGCAGTTTTATCGATCAATCATCCGGATAGTTTTTTGCCGGAGTTGAAAGCAATGGCTGAAGTTTCCAATGTGGTTGAAAGCATCAGCAAACTGAAAACTGTTTCATTTGCCATTGTATTTGCAACCAGACAAACTGAAGTAAACAAAGCAGCTGAGCAAATTGCAAAGAAAGCCGAAGACGATGCGGTGCTTTGGTTTTGCTACCCCAAGGGAACTTCAAAGAAGTACAAATGCGATTTTAACCGTGATACCGGTTGGGCAAAACTCGGTGAGTTAGGTTATGAACCAGTACGTGCTGTTGCTATTGATGAAGACTGGAGTGCCTTACGTTTCCGCAAAGCCGAACATATTAAAACCATGACACGCTCCTTTGCAATGACAGAAGAAGGAAAGAAGAAGGTAGTAGCAGCGAAGAAGAAATAAATTTGACTTGAAATAAAAAATGCTCAACAAAAATTGTTGAGCATTTTCATTTGCGGAGACGAAAGGAGATTATCCTATATTAAAATGAAAAATTTTGACTTCAAATTAACCTTGATTTGTATTACTCAGGACAATATTTGGAGCTATTAAACCGAGGTCTTTAGCAATCTTATCAATGTTTCTAGTAGCTGTTATACGACTCATGTATGTCGGACTATTGCCTCTTTACTTTTTACATGTCGGTTTTTTGTGCTTGTATGAGTGGATGAATTTTATATCTTGTTAACTTAACCAAAAATGAATTTGAATGAAGCACTTTCTATTTGTATTTGTATCTCTTTTTCTTTTCTCTTGTGCTGCAAAGAATAAAGCACCCAGACAGACTCCATTAGAACGAAAGATGAATGCTTACATTGGCAAATCTAAAGCTGAAATAATGCTTGTGTATGGCCACGCTCCCGTGAAAGATGGCTGGATTGATGGCTTGGGCCGTGCATTAGTTTATACTAACATCAAATCCTCTGGCTTTGGTGTTTATTCTCAGCAATATTATGAACACACGATGTTTATTCTTAATCAGGATATGAGGTGTATTGCATGGAGCGTTAGGAATGAACAGATGCCATTTGACAGGCTGGATGTACGGATATTTCGAAACTAATAAATAAGCAATTAATCGAGAGTTTAATTAATTGCTTACGTTGTTGTGCGGAGACGAAGGGATTCGAACCCTTGATACAGTTTCCCGTA
>CAYMSG010000487.1:0-2813 GCA_964392955.1 uncultured Chitinophagaceae bacterium
CCAGTGCGCTCATTATCCTGTTTACATTCCTCTTCTCTTTCTGGATCAATAATTTTGCCGTGTACACCATTTATGGCTCCATTGGTACCATCCTGATCCTGATGATCTTTATCAACTTTATTTCACTGGTGTTGTTAATCGGTTTTGAATTGAATGTAAGTATCAAACTGCTGAAAAAACAGAGCGATAAAAGGTTAAAAGAAGAGATAAGCGGTGCGGGAAAGAAAGAAGAATCGGTGTAACTTTAAGCAGGAACAGCATGATTTTTCCTGACGTTTTTTTACAATCATTCATCAATCTAAACTATACGCAAATGAAAAAGATCCTTGTATCGTGTGCCGCACTGGTTACACTCTTTGCATTTACTGTTTTGCCCGAAGAATTAAGTATCGGCAGCAGTATTCCCAACGCTTCCAAAAAAATGAAAGATGTTTCCGGTAAGGAATATTCGTTCAGTGATGTAAAAAAGAAGAACGGTTTGCTGGTGGTATTCAGTTGCAATACCTGTCCCTGGGTAGTAAAGAACCAGCAGGTAGCTGCCGAAGGTTATGGTTATGCACTCAGCAAAGAGGTTGGCGTGATTGTTTTAAACTCAAATGAAACAACACGAGGCGGCGATGATTCGCCGGAGCGGATGAAGGAATATGCGAAAGCACAAGGTTACACGTATCCGTATGTAATGGACGATAACAGCGCTATGGCCAATGCCTTTGGCGCAAAAGTAACGCCTGAGTGTTATTTGTTTGATAAGGATATGAAGCTGGTGTATCATGGAGCCATTACTGATAATCCTAAAACACCATCTGAAAGTACACGTGACCATTTAAAAGTTGCCATTGATGAAATGGTAGGCGGTAAAGATGTAAGCATGAAAACATCCAAAGCAATGGGCTGCGGTATTAAACGGAAATCATAAAGATCACACATATCAAAAAATAAAACCCCGCAATATGCGGGGTTTTATTTTTATGGATCAACTTTTCCAAGTAATAATCTGATTTCTTTTTCCAACTCTTCCGGTTTCATTTCTGCTTCTATAAATTTCCGGTAACCGGTTTTTTTATTGATGAATAAGGTGGCCGGCATGGAACCTGTCCATTTCGGATCAACACGTGGACAAAACTCATCGGGCTTTTCTTCATCGAGCCAAACGATCTCGGCAGTATATTTTCGTTTGTTGGCAAAATCACGGATACGTTTGGGATAGTATTCTTCAAAATCAAGACTCACCAGTAACAGCTTTACGTTTTCCTTTTTGTATTTGTTGGTGATGCTGTGAAAGTATGGCAGCTCAGCAATGCAAGGTGCACAAAACGTAGCCCAGAAATTGATCACAAGTACAGAATCATTTGTATCAGCATACTGCAGCAGATCATCCATCTTCCAGCGTTTGATGGGTTGTGCACCGGCTGAAAGAATACCGAATAAGAGTACTGCTGCGATGAAAACAAGTTTTTTCATAACCTAAAGTTACTGTTCTTCCTGCTGAATAGCGTCCAGGTCATCGGCCCGAAATCCCCACTCATCCAATAATGTATTGAACGTACCATCATCCAATCGTTGCTTGTCGTAATGTCCGGCATTTTTCTTTTGCCGCATCGCTTCATAAATACTCACCGCACAGGCCACCGAAATATTCAGCGATTGTATGATGCCCATCTGCGGAATAATAAAATTGCCATCAGCCATTGCAATAATTTCTTCACTTACGCCCGCATGTTCATTTCCGAATACCAGTGCTACACTTTCGGTGAAATCAATTTCATGCAGGCTCACCGCATCGCTGCTGAGATGCGTGGTGTAGATCTTTTTGTATTTCTTTCGCAAAGCTGCAAAGCATTCTTCTGCACTTTCAAACTGGTGAACGGTTAGCCATTTCGCTGCACTGGATGAACTTCTTGCTCCCCATTTTTTATGTCGGGGAATTTTATTCGTTAATACATAAATTTCCTGGATGCCAACCGCATCGCAGGTGCGCATCACTGCAGAAATATTGTGTGGATCAAACACATTTTCCAATACAACTGTAAGATCGGGTTGGCGTTTACGTAATACTGATAACAAGCGTTCTCTTCGTTCGGGAGTCATGCCACGAAAATAAGGGAATTTGCAAGCTGCAGTCACTAAGAGGTTCGTAAAAAGTAATTCGGCGTTTAGAAGTTGGATTTTGTTTTTTGGAGCTTGTTGTTTGTATTTGTTATTCAAGCGGGACGTTTATAGTTTTTAAACGGTCGCAGATACTTCGCTCCTTTCCTGGTTTGAAAACGTGTGCCGATCTGCCGCCAGTTGCCAGCTTCTGATTTCCACACAATAAAATGAAGATGCGGAAATGCGGTGTAGCCGGTATTGCCGCTGTAAGCGATGAGTTGACCTTGTAGCACTGTATCGCCCACATTCACCAAAACACCGTTGTGTTGCAAATGCCAGTATCCAGCTCTTGTACCATCGTTGTGGTTAATGATGAGGTTGTTTCCGTATTGCCGGTAATTTCTGTCGAGTCCGCCCTTATCACCATCTTCTTTTATACGAGCTACTACCCCACCTCTTGCTGCATAAATGGGGGTGCCAATTTTCATTTTGAAATCAAGAGCTGCCCGATTGCGATGTGTAAACCTGCTGAAATAGCCCTGCACCAAACGATGTTTGCTGCCGACTGCATACGGTAATGCATATACGTAACTGCTGTCGTCTTTTATTTTCCCTTTTTGTAACGCACGGAACCGGTAAGCTTCGGGAGTTTTGTTAAAAGCACAACTGTTGAGCAGAAGCAAAATGAAAAAAGTTGCCATAAGGTACAATGTTGGTTTGTACAT
>CAYMSG010000488.1:0-2811 GCA_964392955.1 uncultured Chitinophagaceae bacterium
CGTACCAATTATTTTACGTTTGTAAAAACAACCGTCCGGAAAAACACAGCATGGGTTACATATCATCTTCAATCAGTTATTACCGCAAACGGGAAAGAGCAAACTGCTTTCTGGATGGAAACAGTAATTTTAGTAAAAGAAAAAAAGAAGTGGAAGATAGAGGTGCTTCATTCAACAAGACTGATGAAAAACGAGGCCAATATAAAATCAAAATCTGAAAAATAAACAATGAAACAGGTCCTTGCATTTGCCTGCATTGCACTTCTTGTTCTCGGTTGCAACTCCCGCAAACAACAACGTGCTGCTGAAACTTTTTACATGCCTGCTGAATGGGAGCCGCATGATGCGGTATGGCTGGGTTGGGAAAAAGACAGTTCATTAGGATACTATCCTGCAGTTGTAAATATCATCAAAGCATTGGCGGGAAATGTTACAGTGAAGATTGCTTTTCACAACGATACTCTAATGCAAAAAGGCAAAGCTTATCTCGCATCGCAGGGAATAGACAGCAGTATGTATACAAGCTACATAATGCCCGGCGATCGATACTGGATACGTGATCATGGTGCTGCGTTTTTAGTAAATGGAAAAGAAGAATTAGCTGTTGCCAATTTTGCGTGGAACGGTTATGGGCTACCGGGTTTTCTAAAAGAAAAGTACAATGGAAACATGGATAGTGTTACCAAGTATCTCAACCGCAGACAAGAAATGATGAATGCAACAGAAAAGGTTGACAGCCTCATGGCAGTAAAAGAAAACGCTACTTTACTTACAACAAACGTTGTGCACGAAGGTGGTGCCATAGAAGTAAATGGTCTGGGAACCTTGATCCTCTGTGAAGCAACCGTTTTGCAACGAAACCCTGATATGACGAAAGCGTATATTGAAGCTGAGTTTAAACGTGTACTGGGTGTTACCAACATCATTTGGATGAAAAAAGGATTGGCTGATGATCCGCTACGCTATTTCAGGCGTATAAGTGGTAATTATGTTGGCGGCGGAACAGGTGGACATACAGATGAGTTTGTACGTTTTGCAAATCCATCTACCATCCTGCTTGCCTGGGTTGATGAAAAAGAAAAAGATCTAAATCCGGTAAATCAAATAAATTATGAACGCATGATTGAGAACTACAACATTCTCAAAAATGCAAAAGACCAGAATGGAAAACCTTTCAATATCATTAAAGTTCCTTTACCCGACCTGATTACAAAGAAAATACTCGCAAGAGAGAATATAGACTATTCAGAAACGACGTTTGATTTGGATGTCAACAGTTTTATTCCTTCTGAAAAACCAAATGCAGGAGATACCCTTTTGAGAGTACCAGCCAGCAGCTACATGAATTATCTGGTAACAAACGGAACCGTGCTGTTACCTACTTATACTGCCTATGGTTCTTCCAGAGAAAAAGAAGAACAGGTGCGCAACATTTTTGAAGAGCAATTTCCCGGGAGAAAGATCGTATTCATTGATGCTATCATGCAAAACTGGAGTGGCGGTGGCATTCATTGCAGCACACAACAGCAGCCGAAAAAGAAATAAAAGAAACCTGTTTAAAGAAAAGCTGTTTACTTTAGTAGAAACGCACTCGCCAATTAATGAATACCGAAACAGCCGCTTCTTCGAATAATCAAAACCCAACACTTAAGCGTGCATTGGGTGTTGGCACCGGCATTTTATTAACTGCCGGTATGATGATCGGCTCAGGTGTGTTTAAGAAGATTGTTCCCATGGCGCAAACCGGTTTGAGTGAAACATGGATCATTCTTGCGTGGATCGGTGCCGGTATCATTACCATGTTTGGTGCATTTACTATTGCAGGCCTTGCCAATTTAACCGAAGAATCAGGGGGTGTGTATGAATACCTGCGTCTTTCGTTCGGCAATTTTTTTTCCTTTCTTTTTGGGTGGACTGATTTTACAACCATTGGTTGTGCGTCCATTGCTGCACTTGGTTTTATTTTTGCGCAAACAGTAAATGTGTTTGTTCCATTGGGTAATCCATTTCAATCGCTGGAACATCTTTCAATCGCAGGATTTATTTTTCCTTTTGCTGACAGCGGTATCAAGTTACTGGCCATTGCTGCCATCGTTTTACTTACATGGGTCAATTACCGGGGTGTACAAAACGGCGGACTAATCAACAACATCATTACATCAGCCAAAATACTCGGCATTCTGTTACTTATTGTCCTCGGATTATCTTACTCAGGTGCAGGTGCAACACAACAGATTATTACAAACGAACCAGCACAGGAGCTGCATGGTATGGCTTTGTTCAGTGCAGTATTAGCTGCTATGCTCAGTGCGTTCTGGGCATATGATGGCTGGAGTAATATTTCCTTTATTGCCGGTGAAATAAAAAATCCAAAACGCAATATTCCCATTGCCATCATGAGTGGTGTTGCCATTGCTATGCTCTTATATGTGTTGGTGAACATGGCGTATATGCATGTACTTCCATTAGAAACTTTAAAAGCAGTTGATCAAAGCCAGATTGGCGCTGCGGTTGTTGCAGAAACATTGTTAGGCAAAGTGGGACAAACATTGATTGTACTGCTCATCATGATCTCGGTGTTTGGTGCCATTAACGGAATTATCCTGGCACATGCAAGAATCTATTTCCGCATGGCACAGGAAAAATTCTTCTTCAAAAAAGCAGCTACTGTACATCCGGTGTACCGTACCCCTTCGGTTGCTTTGCTTTACACAATGCTCTGGAGTTGTATTCTTGTTATCTCCGGCACTTTTGACATGCTTACCAATATGGTTATCTTTGCCGGCTTTCTGTTTTACAGCCTGGTGGCCA
>CAYMSG010000489.1:0-2755 GCA_964392955.1 uncultured Chitinophagaceae bacterium
TTCCACTTCAAACCCCAGCCGGTTGATCGGCGCAAATTCATACTCAACAAGAGCGGTATATTCATCGTGGCGTGTTTTATCAGTAAGGCCTAAGCCAAGGTTCCATTCCTTTTCGCCTTTACGTGCACCAAGATCACGGATGAGATCAATGTATAGTGGTTCTGCATGTAATACTTTAGCAGGTCCTTTTTTATTTTCGACTTCCTCAATAAAAAGACTGTCGATCGTTTTTCGGATTTGTGAACTGCTGTCGGTTTGCGCAAATGAGTTGAATGCAGTCAGCAGGAATAATACGAACAGGGGATGTTTCATGCGGCCAAAGATATTGTCCGCATCATAAAACAAAAGAAGAATGAACAACAGATTGACGTATCAGTAAACTTTTTAAGATAATTTTTAGAAACAACGAGTCCACACAGCATTGGTTCAATTATGTATGCAAATGCATCATGCCTTTTTCTTTATGCTTTCCTTCAATAGTTGCAAAGAAAGACATGATCTGTTGAAAATCGGCAGCTTCATTTTGAGAAGGATGAATAAGTGGTCCATAGATCACCTGTTTATTTGTAAAATCAAAACCTACTAACAGAATGGGAACGTTCGCTTCTTTGGCGATATAGTAAAATCCGGTGCGCAGTTTTTCTACTTTCTTTCTTGTTCCTTCCGGGCTCATGGCAATACGGAAAACATCGTGCTGTTTAAATTTTTCAGCTACCTGTAACACCATTCCTTTCGAGGAAGAACGATCAACCGGTGTGCCGCCCAATGCCCGGAAAAACCAACCGAATGCACCATCAAACAATTCTTTTTTCCCCAGGAAATATGCTTCTTTGATAGGAGTAACATAACGGGCAGCGAGGCCCACTACAATATCCCAGGCACTGGTGTGCGGCCCAACTGCAATCACCATTTTCGGGATATGATCAGGGAATGTTCCGTTTATTTTCCAGCCATTGATTTTCCACCAGAGCGAAGTAATAAAGCCAACCATACCATTTATTTAATGATAAAAGGTAGGTGGAAATCCGGAGGTAACAAAAAATTGCTACAGGTTCAGGAAAGTACTTTGAGTACCTGCTGGCGGTACAGCCGGCCAATGGGGATTTCTGTTTTCCCAATCATGATCAGTTCGCTCGTAAACGAATGAATAGCAGATGCTGCTACAATAAAGGAACGGTGTGTACGGATAAATTTATGCTCCGGCAACATGGCTTCCACTGAACTGATGGATTGTTTTGTAATAATGGTTTCATGTTGGGTTACCACTTTCACATAATCTTTCATGCTTTCAATATAGAGTATGTCCGGTAGCATCACTTTTATCATTTTTCTGTCGGCACGGAAATATACAAACGCATCTTTTTTTTCGGGGTCAGCATTTGTGCGTTCCTGTGTGCTGCGGACAGCAGTTTGCTGACAGGCTTTATTAACGGCTTTCAGAAAACGATCAAAGCGAATCGGCTTCAATAAATAATCCATGGCATCCAATTCAAAGCCTTCCAGTGCATATTCAGGATAGGCTGTGGTAAAGATTACTTTGGGAGGATGCGAAAGTGTTTTTATAAAATCGGTACCCGATAGTTGCGGCATTCGTATATCAAGAAAGATGAGATCAACCGGATGCTGCTGTAAAAAACTGATTGCATGGATGGCATTGCCACATTCGCCTTCCAGTTGCAGCATGGGTGTATCGGTAATGTATTGCTTAATGATGTCCCGGGCAGGCGGCTCATCGTCGATCACAAGACAGCGTATTTTTTGTGTGTCAGACATGGGCAGGTGTTTTTTCTTTCAGTAACCTTGTTTCGGCAACAGGGAGTTGCTGCAAGGTTATTTTCAGATTTACAATAAATACATCGGGATCGTTGATCAGCTGCAGTTCATGTTCGCCCGGATATAATAACTGCAAGCGTTCTTTTACATTCTGCAATCCAATACCGGGTTTGTTTGTTGGTGCTTGTTCTGCTTTGCCGTTGAGCAGTTTCATGTAAAGCGTATTGTTACTGATGTGTAACTGAAGACTCACCCAGGGATTTTCGAGCATGCTGCTTGTACCATGTTTAAAACAATTTTCTACAAAGGGCAGGAGCAGCAGAGGAGCAATCGAGTATTGCTCAGCATTGGAGGGATAGCTGGCTGTAACTTCCAGTTTATTGCCATACCGTAATTGTTCCAGCTCAATGTAATCTCGCAGTAATTTCAATTCTTTTGCCAGCGGTACCTGCTTTTGATCGCCTTCGTATAAAATATACCGCAGGATATCCGATAACTCCATCAGCATTTTTGATGCCGTGGGTGAGCTGTTGCGTGTATGCGAATAAATATTGTTAAGAGTGTTGAATAAAAAGTGCGGATGAATTTGTGCTTTTAATACTTTCAACTGCGCTTCCATATTCTCTTTTTGCAAGATTAAATTTCGCTGTTCTTTTACATACCAATGCTTCATCAGTTTGATGGCAGCAGAAATGCCGCCAATGGTAATAGCGCCACGAAATCCGGCCATCAATCCAAGGAAAATTGCCAACCCTTTCCCATCGGCACGAAGTGCTGACACATAATTGCTTCCCATAATGAGGGTCCGTGCATCTTCAATAACAGTAATGGATAAAATCGATGACATGAGTGCCGAAAGAAAAAACAGAAATACCACCCAGCTGATGGTGCCAAAATATTTTTGTTTTAACAGGAACCGGGGAATAACAAAGTAAATAAGCATGTACGAAAGGAACATATGTGGTATCAGGTAAATCATTGA
>CAYMSG010000490.1:0-2737 GCA_964392955.1 uncultured Chitinophagaceae bacterium
CGATTGACCAGGTCCATAGACATTCTGGTAGCGGAATGCCACGCCAGCAATACCGAGTGATGCACAAACCGTCATTACCAGTTGCTCCTGTGTTTGCTTGGTAATTCCATATACCGATGATGGATGAATTTTCGATTCTTCATCAGTTGCTGTCAGTTGCAAAGCACCGGATGCGCCGGGATAGGTTACTTCAAAATTACCTGCATCCATCAACGCAGCGGTTCTGTGTTCGGGATACACAACACCCAATTCGTTGGACAAATATTTTCCTTCACCGTAAATAGCACGGGACGAAGCGATCACTACCTTTTTTACCTGGTGTGTTGTGTTGGCAAGCAGATCGAGCAGAATACCGGTACCACCAACATTCACCTCCACATATTTACTTACCTGGTACATGGATTGACCCGTACCTGTTTCGGCAGCGAGATGAACAATCACCTCATTATCTGCAATTGCTTTTTTCCAGTCATCAACTGATGTAACCGTTCCGTGAATGAAGTGTACGTTGTCTTTAATAGATTGATAGAGTGGCGATGTTGCTGCTGCATTGGCTCCATGAATCTGCTCAGAGAGGTTGTCCAGCACCGTTACTTCATATCCATGCTCTAACAGGTGTAAAGCAAGATTAGAGCCGATAAAACCGGCTCCGCCACTTATTAATATTTTTCGCTTTCCCATTTAAATAAATTGACCTTCTTTATCTGTTTTACACCATTGCTTTGTAACAGCATTGTAGCGTTTAATAATGATTGCCGGACTGCCAACGGCCACACAATAATCAGGAATATCTTTTGTTACAACCGCATTGGCACCAATTACACTGTTGCGTCCTACGCTGGCACCAATTACACAAACATTTTCACCCAGCCAGGCACCATCGCTGATTACCACTTTGTTTGCCTGCCGAATAGGCTGATCGATCACCGGCATGTCCACATTTTCATAGCTGTGTAGGTTGTCACTGATATACACTTTGTCTGCCATCAACACCTTCCTTCCTATTTCAATGGTTGATGTAGCATAAATATGACTGAACCGGCCAATGTATGTACCATCGCCGATCGACAGTTTTGCAGTTGCATCGCCGGTTAATGGTTCACATGCCAGCCAGGCTTTGTCATTGATATACACGTTTGATCCAATAAAAATACGGTGGGGGCCGGTGAGGGTGGCGGCAATTAAACGGGAAGAAGAACCGATACCTCCAAGCATGATTTTATAAACAGGATAACGAAACAGGTAGTAGATAACTAATCTTATTTTCCTGAACATAACAGACACTGGTTTCTGATCATTTGTGAATGCAAAAGCCTTTCAATGGGAGGTTTTGCAGGCTGGCAAGGTAACACATTTCCTTATAAATGAGGAAACAACCAATCCACAACAAAGCTGCAAAATAACTACTTTTGAACGCAAGCAAATCAGTCTATGAATATTTTAGAACGGCTCTATATTGCATTTTTTAAACAGGAAGCTAAACGAAAACTTTTCAGTAAATCACTCGCAAAAGTACAGCAGCCGAATTTGAACCCGGTAACTGACCCTGATGCTGTTCATTTTAAACATTTTGGTTTAGCAGGCGATATTATTTATGCAATACCTGCCATGAAAACATTGGCTGGAAATAAAAAAATTCATCTGCATCTGCAGATCAATCAAAAATCGCTGTACAAAAAAAGCATGAAGCATACCAACCAGGGAAAGATTCTTACTGAAAAAAGTGTAGAATTAATGGCACCATTATTACTGTCGCAACCTGAGTTTGCCGTATGCGATATTCTCACTGATCAGAAAATTGATTACGATCTTGACGAGTTCAGGAACTTCCCGTTTGACTATAATACAAATCACATCTGTCGATGGTATTTTCACATGTATGGTATTACAGCCGACCTTGGAAAACCATGGCTAACCGTTCAACCGGATAAATCGATGGCGAATGAAATTGTAATAGCCCGCAGTTTCCGTTACCGGTCACCTGGTATCAGTTACCGGTTCCTGAACAACTACACCAACCTCACATTTGTTGGACTAACAGAAGAATATGAAGATATAAAACAGTCGATTCCAAATTTAAAATACAAACCCGTTAAGCATTTTCTTGAACTGGCACAGATAATTGGGGGCTGCAAATTCTTTATCGGCAATCAATCATTCCCGTTTTCATTAGCAGAAGCGTTAAAAGTAAAACGTGTGCTGGAAGTTTGTTTTGAATGTCCGAATGTAATACCTGAAGGTGTAAACGCCTACGATTTTGTTTACCAGCCACAATTTGAAAAAATTGTGAAACAGCTCAATGAAGAAGAATAAACCAATGAATCAAACGTAGTTTTTCTCCTGCTTGAGAAAGTCTTCTGCTAAGTCCCCATCTTCTTCGTGAAAAATGCAGATATCGTAATAGCCTAACAGGTTTCTTGGCGATGAAATATAATCATGCATATACGTTACCTCTTCTTTATTCTGAAGATCAGTTGCAAGTACCAGCGTTCCTTTATGATCAAAGAATGCAATCTTCCGGTATCCCATTTCAAGAAATGAGAATACAGTTGATAGCCCATCCTCATGTATAGCGATCATATTTGCCCGGTTATACTCAAAAAATAAGACCGGTTTATTTTTACGAATAACAGACAAAGCTCCACGTAAAACAATTGTGTCAAACCCTTCCACATCTACTTTTAAAAGCTTGAGCTGAGCTTTGTCCATATTGTTTTCTTCAACAACTTCATCTAGG
>CAYMSG010000491.1:0-2727 GCA_964392955.1 uncultured Chitinophagaceae bacterium
CTGCGTCCATCAGGATATTTTCCAAGTTCAGCTGCTTTGGTATCGATCTGGTTTTTGCTGTCGAACACTAATTCTCCTGTTAAACCATTCCAGATACTGAACGAACGTGCACCGTATGAATACAGTTCATCATAATCACCATCGCCATCAGTATCACCCAGTGTTGTTGTAATGTTTAAGCGACCTAACTGTGCATTGGTTTTTAGTGCAGCTGCATTTGGAAAAGCAATTGGGTCTAAAATAATCGAAGCGTGGTTTACTCTTCTTTGCTCAACAGGGGTTAAGCCGCTCCAATCTCTTGCATCACCTTCATTTGCTGAGTAGATGAATGGCACGCCGTTATGATTGTTTACCGCAATAGCATCGGGCAGGTACATGCCTTTTACCGGCCATGCACCAAAGTTGATGCCGCCGTCCTGGTCGCTGGGATCAATTGCATTAACGGGATTGCTGTAATCCTTAAAACCCAATGGAAAAATATCAGTAATGGTTTTTGATTTGAGATCGATTTTGGCAATCCCATTGTTTTCCTGCAGTGTTACCCATGCCGTTTTTCCATTGTCTGCAACCGCAATGTATTCAGGCTCCAGATCCTGTTCAAAACTTGCGTTCTTACCAAACAGGCGCAAACCTTTTGCTTTTAATTCGGCTGCCCTTGATGCAAACTTGCTGAAATCGAGTGTAGTAACAGCGTAGTTGTTGGCAACATCAATAATGGAAACCGTACCCGCCGGATCGATGGTATATGCATCATTCGGTTCGCCTTCGTTGGCGGTAAGAATCAATTTGCCATCTGGCGTAAACGTAACCATGTCGGGTAACGAACCAACTGAAATAACCGACACAGCAGCATGTGTTGATGTATTGAACACAACCACTTTTCCGGGATTTACTTTGTCGGCTGCTTCAATGGCTGCTGCCAAAGTTCCGTTACTTACGGCCACACTGTTAACAAAGCCACCGTAGGCAACAATATTTATATTGCCGATAATTACTGGCAATGCAGGGTTGCTTAAGTCAACAACTTCAATACGGTTATTGCCTTGGCTGTTGTTTACTACAAATAATTTTTTTGTTGCAGGGTCATAAGCGCTTATTTCTGCTGCACCCTCGCCTCCAATAGCAATGCTTGCAATTTCGTTGAAGGTTGTGGATTCCTGGCGGGCAGCAAGCAGGTTTGATTTTGAGGCAACCGAGGTATCTTCTTTTAGTCCTTCTTTGGCGCAACTTGCCAGCAGGATGATGCTCCCGAGAACGATGATTGAATTTCTCATTATGTAAGTGTATTAGTTGAGCCGCAATGGTAGCGGGAGATTGTTAAGGAACTATGACGGAAAGGTTATGAAAAGATGAATAGGCGGCTATGACTTTGTTACACTCAGCTTGCAAAAGTTCGTTTTTGCTTTTATATTACTGAATAAACAGCTGCCTATGCAAATCATCAGAAGTATTCAGAATCGCATTTATGAAATCAGGGGTGAAAGAGTAATGCTTGACTTTGACCTTGCAGCACTTTACGAAGTGCCAACAAAAGTATTGAACCAGGCTGTAAAGCGGAATATTGCGAGATTTCCCAACGATTTTATGTTCCGGCTTACCGCAGCTGAGTGGGGGAATATCCGGTCACAAACTGTGACCGCATCAGAAGGTGACGGGGTTTTGAGGTCACAAATTGTGACCTTATCGCAAAATAAACGCAATAAAGCAGTAACTCCCTACGCTTTTACTGAACAAGGTGTTGCCATGCTCAGCGGTATTCTCAACAGCGATCGGGCCATTCAAATGAACATAGCTATTATGCGGGCTTTTGTAGAAATCAGGAAAATACTACTTAAGGAGAGCGATTTAAAGGAGCAGTTGCGGGAGCTGAAAGAACGGACAGGTGAACATGATGTGCAACTCAGCCAGATTTACGATGCGATGGAAAATATGCTGGATGAAAAAGCTGCGGAGCGGAAATGGGATGAACGGGATAGGATTGGATTTAGAAAATAAAGTAATTGAATATTGCTTTTATTATGCATAGAGCAGATAAATTAGAAATGCAACGGTTTGGGTGCTGGCAATGTCAGGATTTTAGCGTTAGAAGGAAAAACTAATTACTATGCGGATAATAATTGTATTAACTCTTTTTGTTTTGAGTGCCTGTTCAAAAGATGCAGTTTTCCAAAGCGATGAAGCGATCGTTGTTAATATTCGATATGCATGCGGAACAGCCTGTGATGCTTCAACATACGGACTGAAGATTGGAGGTATTTATTATGTTAGTTCTGAACCTTTGTTGGAGGAATACCGTCAACACAACCTTCCTGTATCAGTTTCATACATTAGTACAGGTAGATTTCCAGTTTTATGGGAGGGCCCAACTAATGCTGAAATCATTGATATTTCACGGATCCGTAAGAGATAATTTGTGGTTTCATCGAAATGATAGGGAAATCATGCCCACAGGCTGCCGGATTGCAGCGGCACCGCAGCGTAGCGGAGGTACAGCGAAAAGCCGGAACTGAAGATTATCAAGGAAGATTCACCCACAGCCCCATCCCGATAGCTATCTGGACCTAATTCCCAATACACAATTCCCCAAGGGTTCAGGCCGTCCTTCGACTCCGCTCAGGATTGCGTCCCAATCCAGCCTCAATTTCCCCACATCCATTCCCCAATTTGCCAATTTTTCCGCTTTTCGAACATTATCTATACTTTTTTGTATAGATTAATCTGTACTTT
>CAYMSG010000492.1:0-2726 GCA_964392955.1 uncultured Chitinophagaceae bacterium
TAGTGAAATAGAAGATTAATAAAAAGCTCACTTTATTAAACCTTCTAAACGCATAAAACAATGAACTCAACTGATAATAAAAGTTTTGTACGTTGGCAAGGCCGAACAATTGAAGAGTTTGGCAAAATAATTAATCTTCTGTTAACCCTCTCTCTAGCTACAATAGGGTTCGTTATATCAAAAATGCTTGACAAAGATTTTAGTTTTCGTAATAGCTCAGCTAAGTTTATAGTATGTTTAGGCACTTTAATAGCTTTAACTACAGTTGTTACATTACTAGTATTGATATACAACAGATTTAAGGCATTCAAAATAACTACTCAAATTGCAAGAAGTAGGGAAAAAAATAAGAGAGATGATATTGTTTCGCTAAGATCAAAAGCAACACGAATTGACAAACAAACGTGGCTTCTATTTAAAGTTTCAATATCTTTCTTTTTATTGAGCGAATTGTTAACTGTTCTGGGGTTCACCATTGAAGTGCTTTCCTAATTTATTACGCATTGCCAATTTATTAATCAACATCGTAACCCTACAATTAGAGATCATAAATATGATGATACAATTCCGTATTTTGCGGAAGACGAAATCATCAGCAAATGGAAGTAAAGAATATGTTCGATCAGGAGGCGTTTGAAGAAATCTATCAGCGCCTGCAAAATCTTACCATCCATCATCAGCGGCAATGGGGCAAAATGACAGCAGCACAAATGCTCACCCATTGCAAAGAAGCGTACAAGGTTCCGCTTACAAGTAAACCGCTGAAGCGCAAAGCCATCAGTTATATTGCCTGGTTATTTCGTCCGGCGTTGTATAATTCAAGACCATACGGCAAAAGTTTACCTACTGCTCCCAATTTTATTGTAAAAGACGATCGTGATTTTGAAAAAGAAAAAGCAGAGATGCTTTCCATTACCAAAGCATTTTATGAAAAAGGTGCTGCAGGTGTGGGCGATAAAGTACATCCCTTCTTTGGAAAAATGACCGCCGAACAATGGGGCAAGAGTATGTGGAAACATCTTGATCATCATTTACGGCAGTTTGGGGCGTAAACTATTCTTCATCATTTCTTGACACAACGAAAAACATACAAAAGGATTCTATGGCTGCTGCTCACAGCATTTCTATTGTTGAATGTGATTGCTTTTTTTCATGCATATAAATTCACGCATTTCTCAAATACTGATGCCGAAAAAACAAAAAGTCCGGAGCAACTTTCAGCTTTTGCAAAAATAAAAACACTGATCACCGGTGTTAACAATCCCCGGCCTGTAAACAACCCTGTTGACAGCGGTTACCATATTGAAACCATTACGTTGCAAAGCAATAAAAAGATCGAATGCTGGTATATACAAGCAAAAGCGGATGTTGATTCTCCAAAAGGAACTGTCGCTATCTTCCATGGCTACAGTGGTGAAAAATCGTCCATGATGGATAAGGCAGAAGAATTTCTCAAACTTGGTTACAATACATTACTGGTGGACTTTATGGGCAGTGGTGGATCGGAAGGAAATCAAACCACACTGGGCTATAAAGAAGCAGAACAAGTGAAAACAGTATTTGAACACTTAATTCAAAAGAAAGAACAAAATATTTACCTGTTCGGAACTTCAATGGGAGCTGCTGCAATTTTGAAAGCAATTCATGACCACCAACTTACAGCAAAAGCAATTATTCTTGAATGCCCGCTTGGTTCCATGTATCAAACAACATGTGCAAGATTTCGAATCATGAAGGCGCCTGTTTTTCCAATGGCAGGTTTGTTGGTTTTCTGGGGTGGCGTACAGAATGGATTCTGGGCATTCAGTCATAACCCCGAAGTATATGCAAAGGCAGTTACTTGTCCAACATTATTACTTTACGGAGCGAAAGATAAAAATGTGAGTCGTTCAGAAACAGATGCTATTTTTGAAAATCTCAACGGGAAAAAACTGTTGAAAATTTATCCTGAAGCCGGACATGAGAATTATTTATTGAAGTATAAGAATGAATGGACGCAGGACATAACATCATTTTTAAAAACGAATTAAACAAATGGCACAAAAACAAATCTCTGAAATGACCACTGAAGAACTCAACAGAAACCTGAAACTGATGCGTGTTGCCATTGCCGTTATTTCAGCATCGATTGGTGTTATGATTGTTTCTGCAGTGGTAAGCTATCAACAAAAAGGATTTTCGGTGTTTACAGTTTTGCCGCTAATGTTTGTCCCGATCCTTACAATGAACATCGCCAACATGAGAAAGATTAAGACCGAGTTGGATTCAAGAAAATAACAGCAGCTTTGTTTGTCCCGCAAAATAACAAAGGGAGTTCCTCACGAAACTCCCTTTTCCTTATTCATATGGGTCAATATGCTATAAACCTTTCATTGTTTCCAGGCGCTCCCATCTGCTCACTTTTGCATCTTGCGCCTGTTCCATGAAGCGTGCTGCCAGTTCCGGATCTTTTGCTTTGATGATGTTGAAACGGTTTTCATGATACATGAATTCTGCAAGATCGAGTGATGGATCTTTTGAATCAACCACAAATCGCTGTCCTCTTGGCTTCATCGGATTGTAATGGAACAATGGCCAGTAACCACTCTTCACGGCGAAGTCTTGTTCTTCTGCTCCATGTGCCATGTCAATACCGTGTGCAATACAATGGCTGTAGGCAATAATCAACGATGGACCAGGATACGCTTCGGCTTCAAGTATGGTGCGGATCGTATGCATATCATTTC
>CAYMSG010000493.1:0-2690 GCA_964392955.1 uncultured Chitinophagaceae bacterium
AAAAGTTTGATATCTGCTTACTGGATGTAATGATGCCGCATGTAGATGGTTTTACGTTGGCAGAAGACATCCGTGATATTGATCCGGATGTACCCTTGTTCTTCCTTAGTGCAAAAACCATGAAGGACGATATTTTAACGGGCTACAAACTGGGGGCTGATGATTATATCACGAAACCGTTTGACAGTGAAGTACTGTTGATGAAGATCAAAGCCATCCTGAAACGTAACGAAGAAACAAAACAGGAAACAGAAAATAAAGAGTTCGATCTCGGTCAGTATCATTTCAATCCGAAACTGCGTGAACTCACGTTCGACGGAAAAACCAATACCCTGTCGCCAAAAGAGAGTGAACTGCTGCGCATGTTGTGCGAATACAAAAATGACCTGTTACCAAGAGAAACCGCATTGAAACGCATTTGGGGCAGCGATACATATTTCAATGGCCGCAGCATGGATGTGTACATTGCCAAGCTTCGGAAATATCTGAAAGAAGATCCAAAAGTGGAGATCGTAAACATTCACGGAAACGGCTTCCGGTTAGTTGAATCAGAATAATAAAGATTTAGCAATACACAAAAAGAGCGATGATATCATCGCTCTTTTTTTTATCTGAACTCAACGCTTTTATTTGCCTCGTCAATAAACGCCAGTATTTCTTTTCGCCCCCGGTATTTTATGGCCGAGGTTACAAAATAGGGCGGCAACTCCGACCAATGTGCGCCCAATGCATACAAAAATGCTTTCACACTGGCAGCCACTTCTTTCTGTGTACTCTTATCGGCCTTGGTAAATACAATGGCAAATGGAATTTTCCATTCGCCCAATTGATTGATGAAACTGATGTCGATTTCCTGTGGTGTGTGACGGCTGTCGATCAATACAAACAGGTTCACTAAATTTTCCCGCTTGCGGATATAGTTTTCGATCATCTTGATCCACTGCTTCCGTTTGCCCAACGCCACTTTTGCATAACCGTAGCCGGGCAAATCAACCAGGTACCAGTCGTGTACCTTATGCGTTTTCTCATCAATACTCTCAATCAAAAAATGATTGATCATTTGTGTTTTCCCGGGTGATGCACTTGTTTTGGCCAGCTTGGTATTGTTGCAAATCATATTTATGAGCGATGATTTGCCCACATTACTGCGGCCAATAAACGCATACTCCCGTTTTTCAGGACTTGGACATTGCTCAACACTGGGGCTGCTGATAACGTATGTGGCTGATTTAATATTCACGGCTGCAAGATAGTTTTAAAAGGTTAAAGGTTAAGGGTTGAAGGTTATGGGTGCCCGTAACCCTTAACTCATAACCCATAACTGTTCCCTCCTTACCTTTGCGCTCCATGGCAGAACAATACTCTCACGACAAAGTTGTACCCGATGCTGGTTCATCACAAAGCAAGAAAAAGCAGGTGGCGGAAATGTTTGATGACATTGCTCCCCGTTATGATTTTCTGAACCGTTTTTTATCGGCCGGTATTGATACGGGCTGGCGCAAAAAAGCATTGGCCAAACTGAAAGACCTGCAACCAAAACTGATGCTGGATGTAGCCACCGGCACTGGCGATGTGGCCATTATGGCCGCCAAACAACTGCAGCCTGAAAAAATCATTGGCATCGACATTAGTGAAGGGATGCTGGAAGGTGGTCGTGTAAAGGTGAAAGCCAAGGGATTAGAAACAGTAATTGAGCTGAAAAGCGGCGATAGTGAAACAATAAAATTTCCTGATAACACGTTTGATGCAGTAACTGTAGCGTTTGGTGTACGGAATTTCGAAAACCTGGAAAAAGGGATCAGCGAAATTTACCGTGTGTTGAAACCGGGTGGCCGTTTGGTAGTGCTGGAATTTTCAAAACCAAAACTGCCGGGTGTACAGCAAGCCTACAATCTCTACATGGGATTGGTGGCACCACAGGTAGCAGGCGCTTTCAGTAAAAACAAAAAAGCCTATCAATATCTTAATAACAGCATCAAAGCATTTCCGGAAGGAAACAATTTTGTGGCGGTGCTCGATAAAACCGGATTTACAAACACTTCATGCAAACCTCTTACGCTTGGCATATGCAGTATTTATTGCGGCGACAAATAATCGTTACCCTGTTCCTTTTTACCTGTGTTTTTGCTGCTGTTGCACAACGGGAGATGAATTTGCCCAATCATGAGCAAAAGCCTTACTATTTCGGAATTACGCTGGGTGGTAACAGTTCGTATTTTCAGATGAACCATCATCCGAAATTTTTGCAGGATGATAGTGTTGCCAGTGTTTCGTCGGTGAGCCGTGGTGGTTTTGGATTGGGTTTGCTGGGTACGCTTCGTATCGTTAATCATTTAGAAACACGTATCAATCCGCAATTGATCTTTGCAACCCGTGGTATTAATTATTACATGAATTATCCGCTGGTGGGCGAAGAAAAATGGCAGCAGAAAAATATAGAAAGCATTTATATCAGTGTGCCGCTGCAATTAAAATTCAGCAGCGACCGGATCAATAACTTTCGTGTGTATATTCTCGGCGGCGGAAAATATGAATATGATTTGGCCAGTAACAGCCAGGCACGCCGGGCCGAAGATCTTGTAAAATTAAATCGTGCGGCTTTGGGCTACGAAGCCGGGCTTGGTTTCAACTTCTACTTCCCTACATTTATTTTTAGTCCGGAAATTAAATTCAGCAACAGTTTTCAGAAT
>CAYMSG010000494.1:0-2348 GCA_964392955.1 uncultured Chitinophagaceae bacterium
AAGAAGTAAAGTTAGGAGAAGTGAAAGCTGTTTGAGCATGATGTCAAGGGTTGCCTATAACACATAAATTTAAGCACCTTCTTGTTTAAAACTCTTTTAATAGTCAAACATTCTCGAAACAAAAAGCGGCTGCTTTCGCAACCGCTTCTCATATATGTTTTCAGTTCTTGTGTTACTTTCCATCATACGCCCACTTGATCCATGTAGCGCCCCATGTAAACCCACCACCAAATGCAGCCAGTACAATGTTATCGCCTTTTTTCAGCTGCGGTTCCCACTCCCACAAGCAAAGTGGAATCGTTGCAGCGGTGGTATTACCAAACTTTTCAATGTTGATCATTACTTTTTCTTTGGGCAAGCCCATGCGGTTGGCAGTGGCATCAATAATGCGAAGGTTGGCCTGGTGAGGTACCAGCCAGGCAATGTCTTCACCCGTTAAATTGTTGCGTTCCAATAATTCCGCACTTACATCGGCCATGCCTTTCACTGCAAATTTGAAAACGGTTTGTCCTTCCTGGTACGCAAAGTGCTCACGGTTGGCAACCGTTTCCATCGTAGCCGGACGAAGACTGCCACCGGCTTTCATATTCAGGTAATTTCGGCCGGCACCATCGCTTTTTAAAATGCTGTCCTGCACACCAAAACCTTCTTCATTCGGTTCCAGCAACACACAGGCAGCACCATCACCAAAAATCACACAAGTGTTTCGATCGGTATAATCAATAATGGCACTCATTTTATCGGCACCAACTACTACTACTTTTTTATAGCGGCCGCTTTCTATAAAAGTAGCACCGGTTGTAAGTGAAAAAAGAAAACCGCTGCAGGCAGCACTTACATCAAAACCAAAAGCGTTGATGGCTCCAATTTTATCGCACACCACATTGGCAGTGGAAGGGAATACCATATCAGGCGTAACCGTACCAACGATCATACAATCAATTTCAGTTGGACTGATGCCACGCTTTTTGCACAAATCCAGTACTGCAGGAACAACCATATCGGAAGTAGCCAATCCTTCACCTTTTAAAATTCGGCGTTCCGAAATGCCGGTACGGGTGCGGATCCATTCATCGTTGGTATCCACCATTTTCTCCAGGTCAAAATTGGTAAGCCGGTCTTCGGGAACAAATCCGGCAACAGCCGTTATAGCTGCAGTGATTTTAGTACTCATGTATGCGTTTTGTTGAATGGTTACGGGGTTGGCCCGTTGAAACAGCCGCAAATATAAGACTTGCAATGCAAGGTAAAAGCTGGAAGGTTTAAGGCAGAAGGTTTGTAAAAAACTCTATTTTCGTTTCATGTTTGCATACCTCAAAGGAGCGTTTACCCTCAAAACCCCCACAGTCGTTCATATTGATGTGCAGGGCGTTGGCTATGAAGTACAGGTGAGTCTGAATACTTATTCAAAGATCCAGAACCTGAAAGAAGGCACCTTGTTTACCCATTTGCTGGTGCGGGAAGATGCCCATATTCTGTTCGGTTTTTATGAGCGTTCAGAAAAAGAAGTGTTTCTGCATTTACTGAGCGTTAGCGGGGTAGGTGCTTCCACCGCACGCATGATGCTTTCATCACTGCAGGCTGAAGAAGTAGTACGGGCCATCCTTTCTGGAAACGAAGGCTTGCTGGAAAGTGTAAAAGGCATTGGAAAAAAGACGGCGCAGCGGATTGTGCTGGAGCTGCGGGACAAGCTTTCAAAATCGCCGGTTGATGCGAATATTTCTCCCCTGACTCACAATAGTTTAGACCAAGATGCGTTAACTGCTATGACCGCTTTAGGCATAGCCCGAAATGCAGCAGAGTCAGCTATTAAAAAAGCCCGGCAAACAAGTACGGTGTTTACCGAGGTTCAGGAACTGATCAAAGCTGCATTGAAGTGCCTGTAAGCATTATCAAAACTTATTTGCTTAGAGACTTTGACCCGGATGCAACGCACCATATCCGCCACCACGGCCCTTCTGACCATTGTAATAACCCTTTCCGCATCGGTGAGTTATGGTGGTATACCTGCATTTCAAGCCCCTGTTCGTGATACCATTCCCGGAAAAGACAGTTTACGTTTTCCTTTAACCGACCGAAGGGGCGATGCCTTTACAGAACCCAACCGCAATACATTCGATCTGCAACGTCCATCGAACATCAAAGATTCAATTGCTTACGATCCTGTTACAAAAAGATATTACATCTACGAAAAGATCGGTCGTAGCTGGTTCCGCAAACCCAGCTATCTCACATTTGAGGAAATGATGGCATACAAAACCCGCCAGGACGAACGGGATTACTTTCAACGCCGGCTCAACACAACATTAAATCTCAACCGGAAAATATTAGACCCCAAGCTGCAGGTG
>CAYMSG010000494.1:2358-2681 GCA_964392955.1 uncultured Chitinophagaceae bacterium
TTTCAACCGGTTGTTCAGCAACAGCGGTATTCCAAAAGTAGAGATCCGTCCGCAGGGTGATGTAACATTAACGGCCGGTTATCTGGGACAGAATATCAAGAACCCCACATTGCCTGAACGTGCACGTAAGAATGGTGGATTTGATTTTGATATGAATGCCAATTTTGGATTGAATGCCAAGATCGGCGATAAACTGAATTTTCCTGTTACCTATAACACGCTTGCCAACTTCCAGTTCGAAAACCAGTGGTTACTGGCTTATGTGGGTATTAGCGCTGCCATAATCAAACGCCGTGAAGCGGGTCCCATCGCTTTCCCGGCAC
>CAYMSG010000495.1:0-2677 GCA_964392955.1 uncultured Chitinophagaceae bacterium
CTTGCTATGAACAATGAACCATCAACCATGAACAGTTTAATCTTCATCAATATATCTCTTCGTGATCGGCTGATACGAATCAATTCTTCTGTCACGTAAAAACGGCCAGTGTGTACGGTAACGATCTGTTTTTGTAAGATCGAGTTCCTGCACATGTACTTCTTCTGCATCATGTGATGCTTTGTACAACAGGCTGCCAAATGGATTGCTGATGAACGAACCGCCCCAGAATTGCATCGCACCATTCTGTTCCAACCCCACACGGTTTACACTCACCACATGAATGCCATTGGCAACAGCATGACTGCGTTGAATGGTTTGCCAGGCATTGTATTGCTCGGTATTGGTTGCTTCATCTTGTGAGGTGGCCCAACCGATGGCTGTGGGATAAAACAAAATTTCAGCACCCATCAACGCAGTAATACGTGCTGCTTCAGGATACCATTGATCCCAGCAGATCAGGATACCAATATTGGCGAATTTTGTTTTGAAGATTTTATAACCTAAGTCGCCGGGTGTGAAATAGAATTTCTCGTAATACGCCGGATCGTCAGGGATATGCATTTTGCGATACTTACCAAGATAAGTTCCATCTGCATCCAATACAGCAGTGGTGTTGTGATACAATCCCTGTGTACGTTTTTCAAACAGTGAAGCTATGATCACCACACCGAGTTCTTTTGCCACTGCACTCAATGCATCGGTAGATGGTCCGGGAATGGCTTCAGCCAGCAGAAAATTATCGTAGTTCTCCTCATCGCAGAAGTAGAGCGATGTAAACAGCTCCTGCAAACAAACGATCTGTGCGCCTTTCGCCGCCGCCTCTCTCGTTTTGGCAATTGCCTTTTGCAAGTTCTCTTCTTTACTGGCCGTGCAGCTCATTTGCACCAACCCTACTTGTACTTTACTCATTGTGCTTTTTATTAAGGGTGCAAAAATACAGAAATAGTTGGGTGGAAAGGGAGAGGAATTGGGGAGGAGGAACATTCGTATTGTTGCACACTCTTGCCCGTGATGTCGGGGGAAGGAGACATCCTTGCTTTTTCATTCTGTTCCGTTTCGTCAGTGAATTTAGTTAATCAGAGAATGGAAGGAGTGTGGTTGGTCGGGAGAGATAAGCACGGCGTGTTTTTTTGCTGCATACCAACAGGGGCGAAGAGGCAAAGATTCCCATCTTTCGGAAATTAAAAAAGCTGCCCGCAGGCAGCTTCAAAGAAGTAACGTATGATTGATCTGCGCTTTATTTTTTCATATTCCTGCCCATATCTTCATAATAGGCGTAAACCGCTTTTATTTGCTCAGCCGTAAGCGGAATTTCACTGTATTTCTTTTCTTTCGCTGCTTTAAATTCTGCAATTCTTTTTGAACGATCCGCTTCATTTAAGTCTCTCATGTCTGTCATCATCGTCATGCGTAATTCCAGGTTGATTTCTACAACCTTATTGGCCTGCGCCTCGGTCAATCCTGCTTTACTTACCAACCCCGGTACTTGTTTTTCTTTCATCTGCTGCAGCATCACTGCCGGATCGGGATTCCCCTGGCCCTTGGCTTGCGGACCGCTCTGCGCATGTATGGTAGTAGAAATGAGTGCAGCAAAGATCAACGTCAGAAATAAAAACTTTTTCATAAATGATAATTTTATTGTGAGCTTTAAAGATATTTCACTGGTAAGCTGTTTCAAACAACAACTCGATAAGTGGCATGCAAACCTGAAAAACCATGTCAGAATTTTACAGCCACAAATACCGGAAGGAAATGTGGTTGGTCAGGCGATGCAAGCATGGCGAAAGATTCTTCCGCCTGTATTACATGAAATCTTTACTATACGCCTCACGATCATTCATTCTTCCACTCTCGATGGTCTTCAACAAGACGTTTTAGAAAAAAGTCTTGCCAGTCTTTGTAGAAATTTATTGATGGAAATTTACGGGAATTCTCTTTTTGCCAAGTCAAATGCACGACCACATATTTTGAGTTTCCATTGAGCACTTCAAAAAGAACGTCATCACGGTCTGTGCGAATTGCAACAGCTCGAATTTTTTTCCATTTAAGGGGATGAAAAAAACTGACTTCTTTTTTAAGTTCTGTTTCATAGTAAACGGGTTTGTCAGTTAGTTGCCAAGGTTCCAAAAGCTGTCGGTCTGCGTAGGCAGCTACTTCATCGCTTATGCTGCGCATAAAGATTTTGGAATTATCAACTGACAAAATCAAAACGAAGTGAGCACTTGAAGATGTCTCGTTGTATTGTAAACGTGCAACCAAGCCATTTGAAGGTTCTTTTATTACTTCTTCTCCTTTTAATTTGTAAGCAAGGGCCATAAACCTTGAGCTAACGTCAGAAGCATTGGGTTTCCAGTCAGCGTCCAAGTACCACATGTCATTTGTGATATTAGAGGCTGTGCCAACTTCCTCTCCTTTCCATAATATGACAGCGGTATCATTCATTTAATAGTTCTTAACGGTTTCGGGCTTTGCGTTCGGGCGGGTTTTGGAGCAAAAAACTTTCATACAGCACTGAACTTGAATAGAAGTACAAAGATCCAAATTTACACGTCACCCCGCCTGACGCAAAACCCGTCCTATGTTTACAAATTAATAAATTTAGTAGTCAGATGAGGAATAAATTCAGAAAGAACAAAGGGCGGAGTAAGGCCGTAAAACCGCATTGGCCCTGAGC
>CAYMSG010000496.1:0-2676 GCA_964392955.1 uncultured Chitinophagaceae bacterium
GCAGTTTCTCTAAAGCCATCATCATAGGCTACACTGTATAACAAAGAGCAATTGCCGGCATCACCATTTACAACTGAGAAATAATTCGTCAAACAATCAACACTACTAACTACACTGCATGAAAAAGAACACTTCTTTCAGCAAAGCATCGTTGATCGCTTTTGCTTTTCTTCACCTGTTTGTTGCTTCCTGTAAAAAGAAGGCGGCTGAAGTAAAAGAACAGGTCATCAGTGCTTCTGTCACCATCAATGCCAACGAAAATTTTCAAACAATCCAGGGTTTTGGAGCAGCTACTGTGTTTCGTCCTTCAAATGGCCCGTTAACAAATGAAGAATTAGACCGTTTATTCGGAAAAGGAAACGGACAACTTGGTTTAAATATTTTACGCATTCGCATTGCTACAGATGATACCTGGCGTGCACTTGAACTGGCGAATGCAAAAGGTGCTGTACAGCGTGGTGCAAAAATTCTGGCATCACCCTGGAGTCCACCTGCACGTTTTAAAACCAATAACAATCTTATTGGAGGATCACTGAAAGTTGACAGCAGTGAAGCTTATGCAAAATACCTGAACGATTTTGCCAATTACATGGCAGCGAACGGCGCAGCAGTACATGCAGTATCCGTACAAAACGAACCCGATTGGGATCCCAACTATGAAAGCTGTGTATGGACTGCATTGCAAATGCGTGACTTCTTGAAAAATTACGGGCAGTTAGTTACCAGTACAAAATTGATGGCGCCTGAACTGGTGAACTACAATCAAAACTATATGAACACGATTTTGAGTGATAATGCCGCTGCTGCAAATATTGATATCATCGGCACACATATTTACGGAGGTGGAATTGCTGAAAATGCGATGGCCAAAGCATTGAATAAAGAAGTATGGATGACGGAACACCTTGACACCGTTTTCAATTACACAGCGAGTTTAGCTACAGCTGTTGAAATACACAACTGTCTTACTATTGCCAACTTCAGTGCCTATATCTGGTGGTATGCCAAACGCTTTTATGGCCCGATTGGTGAAGAAGGATTTGTTACCAAGCGTGGTTTCATTATGTCGCAGTTTGCAAAATATGTTACACCGGGTTCGGTTCGCATTGGTACAGGTTCCAACACTGTTCCCAATGTGCGCATTTCAGCCTATAAAACAAGTGCCGGTAAAAAAGTGATTGTTGCCATTAACAGCTACAACGCTGCAACAGAACAGACGTTTACTTTTCAAAACACAACTGCCGGTGAATTTATGCCCTACACAACAACGGAAACAAAAAATGCAGAGCCTGGCACAAAAACAACAGCAAGCAATAACAGCTTTATATATAAACTGCCACCCTACAGTGTAACCACATTTGTAGAGCAGTAAAAAGAACTGGTAAATTATTTTAAACTTAAATCTGCTTTTCATGAAAGCAATTCCGCTTCTTCTATTTGCAATTGTGCTCAATGGCTTTGTACTTGCTCAACAAATTGACAGCAGCAAGTATCTAAAGCTTACGGTGTTTACTGTGCAGCAGGATCAGGCGAATATGATGCAGCAACTGGGTATAAAAAAATTACGTCCCGGTAAAAGTGGTAACGAGAAAGATCCCAATCATGCAAACTATGATGAAGTGTTGGCGAATCCATGTCCTTTGTTGCCCGATCCACTTACTTTAAACAACGGCAAGAAAGTTACTACTGCTGATGGTTGGTGGAAACAACGCCGTCCCGAATTAATCGAAGAATTTGAACGGGAAGTGTATGGACGTATTCCAAACAATGTTCCGAAAGTAACATGGTCGGTGAAGATCACAGACAGAGAAGCGGTGAACCGCATTCCGGTGATTGCAAAAGAAATTATTGGTCATGTAGATAACAGTGCCTACCCGTTGATCAATGTTGATATTAAAATGGTATTGGTGGTTCCGGCAAATGTGAAAGGGCCTGTTCCTGTACTCATCATGTTTGGTCGCCCGGTATTACCTGCACCTGCACAACCATCGCCGGAAGATCTGGAAAAAATCAATGCATCATTTAAAGAGATGCTGATTAAGAATGATCCTGCGATGAAAGAAATTTTTGAAAAGTATCCGGCTTATCAACCCATCACCCGTCTCTCCGCCCCTAACTTTTTTGCGCCTCCAAAAAGCGATGAAGAATTAACGCCGCAGGAAAGATTATTAGCTGCTGGTTGGGGTTATGTAACGATTGATCCCGGAACAATACAACCCGACAATGGTGCAGGATTAACAAGAGGTATTATCGGTTTAACCAATATGGGACAACCACGTAAACCCGATCAATGGGGTGCATTGCGTGCATGGGGTTGGGGCGCCAGTCGTGCATTGGATTATCTGGAAACAGAATCACTCGTCAATGCAAAGCAAGTAGGTATTGAAGGTGTATCACGTTATGGCAAAGCTGCATTGGTAACAATGGCATTTGATCAACGCTTTGCTGTTGGATTGATTGGTTCGTCAGGTAAAGGTGGTGTTACGTTACATCGAAGAGTGTTTGGTGAAACAGTCGAAAATTTAACAGGCGGTGGCGGTTATCATTGGATGGCGGGTAATTATTTAAAGTATGGCGCAGAAGAATCTTCTTTCGGCAGAAAAACAGGTTGCGACCTTCCGGTTGATTCGCATGAATTGTTAGCCTTATGTGCACCACGTGCGGTGTTTGTAAGCT
>CAYMSG010000497.1:0-2667 GCA_964392955.1 uncultured Chitinophagaceae bacterium
AACTTAGGTATTACCGTATTTGAAGTTCTTCCAATTCTTTTAATACTATTATTCTGGATTGTTTACTTTATTCGCTTTAACTGGATTTTGCACTTTTCAAATCTCCTGACGAAACGAACCACGAATGAAAAATAAAGTAAAGGAAGAACGGGTAAATCAAGCGTTCAGCCAAACAGAGTTTGCTGATTTGTTGGCAGTGTCCCGACAAACCATTCATGCTATTGAAACCGGAAAGTATATTCCCACTACAACACTGGCTCTGAAAATTGCCAGACTTCTCAATAAAAAAGTAGAGGAACTATTTCTGCTGGAGAAAACAGATTAATAAGACGGGTGTTCATACCTCGCACTTCTTACTTCATACTTATCTTTGCTTTATGCACATTCATATTCTTTCCATTATTCCCGAGTTGCTCGATAGCCCGTTGAACCATTCCATTATGAAGCGGGCAAAGGAGAAAGGATTGCTTACTGTTACCGTTCATCATTTGCGCAAGTGGGCGGTAAATGAATACGGGCAGGTGGATGATTACCAATATGGCGGTGGTGCAGGTATGGTGATGATGTGTGAACCACTGGAAAAAGCGATCAACGAATTGCAGCAGGAAAAAAAGTTTGATGAAATTATTTATCTCACGCCCGATGGTGTTACGTTGAAACAGCAAACGGCGAATCGTCTTTCACTTAAGGAAAATTTATTACTCATCTGCGGGCATTACAAAGGCATTGATGAACGTATTCGCCAGCACTATGTAACCATGGAAATCTCTATCGGCGATTATGTACTAAGTGGTGGTGAATTGGCAGCAGCGGTGTTGGTGGATGCAATCGGCCGTATCATTCCCGGTGTGTTGAACGATGAAACATCGGCATTGACGGATTCGTTCCAGGATCAGCTATTGGCACCACCGGTTTATACCCGTCCTGCTGACTACAATGGCTGGAAAATTCCGGATATCTTATTAAGCGGCGACTTGAAAAAAATTGAAGAGTGGAGGCACGAACAGGCGCTGCAACGTACCAAAGAACGCAGACCCGATTTGCTGGAAGAATAAATCAATATAGAGTTGCCAACCTTTAAAAGGAGGGCAACTCTTACAACTCAACGGGGATAATTGTAACGGAACAAAATCGTCTTGCGTACATTCCCCCAGTAATCTTTTTCTTCTTCTGTTTTTATTTTCTCGAAGCGGATATCTTTTTCCATTGCTTCTAAAGTTGCATTGCCTTCTACCACTGCAAACCAATCGTCCCAAATAAAAAAGTCGCCGGTTTTAAATTGATTCAATCGAAATGCATCGTTGATATGAATATGTTGTTTCGCATCGAACCAATCCTGCTTTAACTGTACACTAACCCACGGCAACACATGATAAAATGTGTGTTGTTTGTAATCGGGATAATTTGTTTTGATAAAATCAATTAACCGTAATTGTGCCCGTTGATCAGCTTTCATTGTCCAGTCACGTTCCCATTTATAAGCATAAATGCTGGAAGTGTAAGGGAAGATGAGAATGAGTGCCAGTAAACCGTATTGCAGGTATTTTGATACAGCCCATTGTTGCAAAGGGGATGAAATATACTGAATCCCCCTTAATGCAATGATTGCAATGAACGGAGCAACACCTGCAAACGGGCGAATCAATCCCATTGAATTAAAAATACCCAATGCCCAAAAAATAGTATGCCCAAAGAAGACAGAAGCAAATACAGCATATACCAACCAAATTTCGTTTACTTCATGTTCAGAAAGTTTCCTGCGCAGGTAGCGAACAAAAAGAATGAACCCAAAAAACATTCCGATCCATAACAAGTATTGTACAACAATTCCGGTAATCTCAGGCATCACATTAAAGAAGTGTCCCCACTTGCCACTGCCATACGCACTGGTAAGTGTAGCATACGATAACTTTGTGAATACCCACATTACGTTGCCATGTACAAATGAGCCCGCAAGCCCATAAACTATATGTCCCGTTGCCAGCAAAGGGATGAGTTCATATTTTTCAATTACAAAAAGATAGATCAGTAATACGCAGCATACGACCAATCCTTCGGAACGTACAAACGGCAAAAACGAAAGAAGGATAAGACCTGCATAATATCGCTTCTCAGTAAACAACAGCATCGATAGAAGTAACACACATGCAAACAAAGGCTCCGTAAGCCCCGACATCGAAATCAATATTGCCAGCGGAATACTCGCATAAATAAATGATGCCATCCATGCTTTCGGGATCAATAGTTTTGCAGCTAATCTGTAAACCAGATAAAAGTTGATGGCAGTTAATGCAAGGTTTGCAATTTGTACTGCTTTAAAACCAAGCTGTGCAAATGGTGCCATCACCAACACATATACAGGTTTGGCCCATTGCTGAAAAAAATGCTCCGGATATTTGAATGCATATTTTGCAAACAGGTAATGCAGAACACTGTCCCCTTCATCGGAGGTGGTACTGGAAAGAAACCGGACGATGAGTAATACAAGGAAGAAGATAACTGCGGCGAGTTGCATGCGTTTCTTCTCTTCTGTTGGGAATGATAAAAGTTTCATTATTACCAAAGTATGAAATTTTATGTTTTGAACCGAAGCCGGTGAAAAACAGTTGCGGGGGGCGCAGGCCCCCCCCACAAAAAAAAAAAACATTAAACACTTTTTATTGTTAA
>CAYMSG010000498.1:0-2650 GCA_964392955.1 uncultured Chitinophagaceae bacterium
TTTTTTTTCTTCTTATAAGCTTTCTGTTGTTGTGAATTGTTTACCCGATTCAGTTTGCATCGTAAGGGCAGCTTTGTAATAATAGTAAACAGATGCTGTCATGGCAAGGTGGCTTACATCATTGTAATTAAACCATCGGTGAATGCCCAATTGAAATGCATGACAAAGCATGGCTGCAATCCCCCAGCCGGTAGCAATGAATATATTTACAAGTGCCGGGTCTTTTGTTTTAATGTACATGTAAAACATAAAGCAGAATACCACCACAAACAATCCGTAAATGGCATGCAGAATAACAAATGTAAAGTTCAACGTGTAAAGGGAAAGAAACATGAAAGCCAGGATTTCCAGATAATTTAGTACAGAAAAGAAACGACCAATAGAGTAGGGAAGTACGGTACGTCCATGACGTATGGCAGCCCGTTCAAAAAAAGCAACTGCTGCCATGCCGATATACCATCCGGGAATTTTTCCATACATGCCGGTGCTGTATAGAAATGCATGTCCCACCACACCACCCACAATGGTAGCAATACCCATTAACAGAAAAAACAAACTGATATATCTGTGTACCGGCGAATATTCAGTGAGTTGTTTTTTCTTTAAACTCACATACGCATAAAAACAAACTGCTGCAATAAAGAGATTGGTAAGAACGGTGAACGGCTCAAGTATCGTAATGCCCAACCATTCTATGCCCGGCATGCGGGAAATATCAAGTTCGGGTTGCAGCATGGGCCTTCCTGATTTTTGTTCAGCATTATTGCTGTTACCTGTAATTTACAACAATGCTTTCGGTATTGCAACCGGTTTGTTGAACTGAGCCGTCGATAAAGTACTTACATGAATAATGCAGCAGCGATCCCGTCAGCAAATAATTTTCCTTCGTTGGTAAGAATGAGATGGTTTTCTTTTTGAATCATCCATTGCTTGCTAATATAGTCTGCAGCTTCCTGTTGAATCAAAGTTGCTTTAGCTTTCCCGAATTTCTGTTCAATCAAATCAAGGTTGCAGCCTTCAATCAAACGCAAACTGGTCATGACGTATTCATTCAACTGTTGCGTTTCCGTCAACTCTTCTTTTTCAAATGGAACAACGCCCTGCTCCAGCGATTGAATGTATTGTTGGTTGTTGGCGATATTCCATTGCCTGCTTATTCCATTGAAAGAATGTGCAGATGGTCCCAGTCCGAGATAATGCGTACCATGCCAGTAACTGCTGTTATGTTTACTTCTATGACCGGGTTTTGCAAAATTGGAAATTTCATACTGTTCAAAACCGGCTTGCTGCATATAATCCATCAACAATAAAAACTGTCGGCTTTGCTGTTCGGCATCTACCGGTTGTTTTTGTTGCAACCGAATTTGTTTATCCAGTGCTGTTTTTTCTTCTACCGTTAATGCATAACAGGAGAGATGGTTGATGCCTTGCTCAATTACCCAGTCAAGATTTTGTTTCCATTTTTTATCTGTTAAGCCGGGCGTTCCGTAAATCAAATCAACGGTAAAGGTTTCAAAACCCGCTGCTCTTGCTTTGCTGATCACATTTTTTGCTTCGGCTGCCGTATGCGCCCTGTTCATCCATTGCAGATCTTCTTCAAACAACGATTGAATGCCGATGCTGAGCCGGTTGATGCCAAGGGTTTTCCAGCCAGCCAGTTTTTCACCGGTTACATCATCGGGGTTTGCTTCCAGTGTAATTTCAACAGTTGATTGAATATTGTACCATTGATGAAGTGCATTCATCACCAAAGCAAGTTCATCAATCTGTAACAGGCTGGGTGTACCGCCGCCAAAGTAAATGGTTTCAATAGCCTGGTTTTGCAAATAGTTGCCCGTTGCCTGTAATTCGATTTCTTTCAATAAAGCCTGCAGAAATGCGTTTTTGTAATGCAGGCTGGTACTGAAATGAAAATTACAATAGTTGCAGGCTTGTCTGCAAAACGGAATATGAAGATAAATGCCTGCCATGTTTCTATTCAACCGATCAATAAAACAATGAATTCAAACAGCTTCTCATGCAATGAAAGCTTAATTTCGACACTGCAAAACTAACCGTTCGTGCATCAAAAACGTTCAGCATTTTATACAACTGTTTTTTTTACCTGCAGCTTTTGTATGTTGTTACTGGCAGCAGGCGCACAAAGCAACTACAAAATGCAGTACCGGTTTATTGACACAATTGATGTATCGGTTGCCTTGGGTTTACAACAGGCATTCCCTGACAAAGCCGGTTGCAGCCAGTATATTTTTGAATTGCCCAAACTGTTGCAAAAAAAAGGATATGTAACTGCTTCGGTTGATTCAGTGCAAATGGATTCTGCAAAAGCGGAAGTGCTCATCTTTCTGGGACAAAGTTATCGCTGGGCCAATCTTTCCACAGATTCTGTTCCGCAGGAATTGCTGAATGCTGCGGGGTACCGTGATAAAAATTTCAAACAACAACCACTCGATTATACTGCTGTTCAGCAACTGCAAACAAAACTACTCGACCGCTTGGAAAATACAGGGTATCCGTTTGCCAATGTGTACCTGGATAGTTTTGAACTGCAGAGCGATGGTATTCATGCAGTGCTGAAGATCAAAGAAGGACCCTTGTATAAAGTTGACAGTATCCGGATATATGGCGATGTTAAGATCAGTAACCGTTT
>CAYMSG010000499.1:0-2633 GCA_964392955.1 uncultured Chitinophagaceae bacterium
TTCATCGTACATCAGCAGCTCTTTTACTTTTTCAATGCGTTGCAGAATTGCATATTTCTCAATGGTAATTCCTTCTACCGAGGAGAAAAGACTGCTGAGATAATGATAATCCAGCCCCAGTTTTTCTTCCAGCATAGCCGACAATTTCAGGTTGAATTCATCAGCATCTTTACCATGAATCAGCGATACGATGGTGGTCTTGATCCGTTCCACCGTCTTCGCTTTCTTATCGTCCAGCAATTCAAATCCCTGCTGCTGTAATAAACTGCGGAGTTCTTCACGCCTTTCGGCAGTGGGTTCTTCTTTCAATTCAACCTGGCCCAGCTGTATATGATTGTAATGCAGCTGTAATTGATCAAGCTGCTGACGAACTACCAGTACGCAGCGGTCGCAAACCATATTTTTTATATGCAGGATTTCTGACATTGCAGCGCAAATATACTCACACAAATTAAAACTATACACGGCTTTGCTACAGCACATCTGCAGATTATATACATTTTACAGCGAATGATATAACAAACTACGACCGTCGGTTTACTTACTTTGTTCAGCCAAATGATATGCTATGCAACAATCTGTTTTTATTAAAGGAATGGTTTGCCACCGCTGTATTACCACCGTTACGCAGGAACTGCATCAATTAGGTATTGAACTGGATGAGGTAACGCTTGGCGAAGTAAAATTTGCTGTGAACGCTCCGTTTACCGATTACGATGCACTGAACAAAAAACTGGAACCACTCGGGTTTAGTGTTTTGGAAAACAAGCGCAGCAAACTTGCACGACAAGTAAAGCAACTAGTGGCAGAAGTATATTCCGGTGAATATGATTTTCCGCATCATTTCCGTTTCTCCGATCTGCTGGCGGTACGACTAGAGAAAGACTATGATGTTATCAGTCAGCAATTCTCCGCAGAAGAGGGAACAACCATCGAGAAATTTGTGATTGATTACAGGATTGAGAAAATTAAAGAAATGCTGCTGTATACATCACTTACACTGGCCGACATCTCCTTTCAACTTGGTTTCAGCAGTGTTGCCCATTTATCCCGCCAATTTAAACAGCAAACAGGATTAACCCCATCTCACTTCAAAGCTATGCGGCAAAACAGGGGCTAAACTGAAATTATATACAATACAATACTAATTGTGTAAAAGCAGCCGCAGTAGTTGAAATTAATTTTGTACAAAGAAATGTTATGAAACAGGAAATCTCACATACACAAACAGATACAACAAAAGCAAAAAGAAACAAGCTTATTAAAGAAACATTTCCTGTTCTTGAAATGACCTGTGCTGCCTGCGCAGTAAGTGTAGAATCGATGCTGAAATCGGTAGAAGGTGTAAAAGATGCCGGTGTAAACTTTGCTAACCAGGATGCCTGGGTTGAATATGATCCGGCTGTTGCCACACCGCAGCAATTCCAGCAAACAATTCGTTCGATCGGTTACGACATCATTATTGAAAAAGAAAATAAAGAAGAGATCAAAGAAGCGGCACAGCAAAAACATTATGAGGCAGTAAAACAGCGTACGATCTGGTCATCTGTTTTATCTGCACCGGTAGTTGTTATCGGTATGTTCTTTATGGATATGCCCTTTGGCAATTACATCATGATGGCGCTTGCCACACCGGTTGTATTTTATTTCGGTCGTAGCTTTTTTGTGAATGCATGGAAACAGGCGAAACATGGGAAGGCAAATATGGATACACTGGTGGCATTGAGTACCGGTATCGCCTGGCTATTCAGTGCTTTTAATACGTTCTTTCCCGAATTCTGGCATGCTCGTGGTTTACATGCGCATGTGTATTTTGAAGCCGCAGCCGTAGTCATTGCATTTATCTCGTTAGGTAAAATGCTGGAAGAAAAAGCTAAATCCAACACCTCTTCTGCCATTAAAAAATTAATGGGGCTGCAACCGAAAACTGTAACACTCATGCTGGAAGACGGACAAACGAAGGAGTTACCGGTGAGCCAGGTGAAACAGAATTATATTTTGCTGGTAAAGCCGGGAGAGAAGATTCCCGTGGACGGGCAAGTTACCGGCGGCCAGTCTTTTGTGGATGAAAGTATGATTACAGGTGAACCTGTTCCTGTTGAGAAAAAAACAGGTGACAAAGTGTTTGCAGGCACCATCAATCAGAAAGGAAGCTTTCGTTTTCGTGCAGAAAAAGTTGGAGCAGAAACCTTGCTCTCGCAAATTATTAGAATGGTACAGGAGGCACAGGGCAGTAAAGCACCTGTACAAAAGCTGGTTGATAAAATTGCAGGCATTTTTGTGCCGATTGTGATTGGTATTTCGATTCTCACTTTTGTTGCCTGGATGCTGCTGGGTGGTGAAGATGCATTTACGCATGCCTTGTTAACAGCTGTTACCGTATTGGTAATTGCCTGCCCCTGTGCATTAGGACTGGCAACTCCAACAGCGATTATGGTGGGCGTTGGAAAAGGCGCAGAACATAACATCCTTATTAAAGATGCAGAAAGCTTGGAACTGGCGCATAAAGTGGATGCCATTATTCTCGATAAAACAGGAACAATTACAGAAGGAAAACCGGAAGTAAGCGATGTATTGTTTGATGTTTCTACGGATGTAAAAAGATTGAAATCGATCTTACTGTCAATTGAAAT
>CAYMSG010000500.1:0-2632 GCA_964392955.1 uncultured Chitinophagaceae bacterium
TCACTGAGGTATTTTAAACCGTCTTTCAGTTGTGTGCGGGCTGCATTACTTTCAGCGTAACTGATTCCTTTCTTCAAATAAGTTTCTGCCTCAGCATATGCTTTTTGTTTGGCCTTGATATTACCCAGCTGCAATACTGGCTCAATCATATTCCACTCAGATTTTTCGTTTGTTGCCAGTTCGTAAGCTCGTTCATAAAAATAAATGGCACTATCGTTTATGCTTAAGTTTTGAAAACATGCAGCGGAAAAAATGTAAAAGGTAAACTTGCGGGAGAAATCAATCGGTTCGTAAAAGTAATTCCTTGCAGAGTCAATGTATTTTTTAGCTGTAATGTATTCTGATGCTTCTGTATAATAATGAGAAGCCTGCATATAGGCGAGAAACAACCCGGGTTGATCTTTCAATTGTTTGGCCAGATTCAGTGCTTTGTCAAGATATGCCTTTTGCTTATCAAGTAATTTTACCTGCTGGTAAATCATCGCAATATTGATATACGAGATGAGCAGTTTGGAGTAGAAGTTATGATCTTCTTTAATCTGAATCTCCTTTAGGCTATAATAAATTGCTGAGTCAAATTTTTCAATGCCTCTGTAATAATTTGAGAAGTTTCCATAGGTTGCTGCTAATTCTTTTTTGGCATTAGAGTGATTGGATTGTAAAAACAACTTTTCTGCCCTTTGAATATTTTCAAATTCTTTTTCATGCTTTCCTTGTATATAATAGGGGGTAGCTTCGTAACGCAATGCAAGCCCTGCATGATACCACAGTTTGTTTGCCATTGAAAATTCAATGGCCTTTTTGTACAGCTCATGAGCCTGCTTCATATTTACCGGCTCCATATACATGGCATGAAAAATCATATCCGTTGCCCTTACAGAATCGGGCAGGTTTTGTTGAAGTTTTTTTTCTATACTGTCAACTAATGGCTGCTGAGCCCACAAGTGATGTACCCCTGTAAGTAAAAATAGCAGCAGCCATATTGCAGTTTTATTTTTCCTCATACACTAAATGTAATTCAATATTTACACAGCACACTACTTCACAGCGGTATGTATAATTTTTAAATGAATTAACCCCCTGGTTAATTCCAAGCCTTCATTTTCCAGTTTTCGTTTGGTGTCGATAAACTTATCGGTTACCACTGTCTGTTTATTATCAGCTGAAAAAATTATGACTGTTTCTTGATTGTTCACCAGCTTTTGAATTTCCTTTCGGTGTTTGTCCATTTGATTTTTTCCTTCGTATTGCCGTTTCATTTTTTCAAGTTTGGAGCCGCCTGCATCGGTGCTCTGAAAACCGCCCATTGTATTGAAAAGATCCTGGCTTACTGTTTCAAAGTTTTGTTCATTTTGTGGCAGATCGTTTGTAACAAATACCAGGTTGACCATTGTTAAAAAGTCAAGCTGATAGGAATTGTTTGTAGTGCTGATAAGATGATCAGTACTGATAGTAATACCTTCTTCGCCTGTGAAAGTATGAAGCCAGATGCTGTCTGATTGATCATGATTGCAGAAGTCAATTGAAGCATCGGGGAAAGCTAACAGATAGGTTGAAGGACCTGTGTATGGATAATCAGCCAGCTTTCCATTTTCGTCTTTTATTGTTTTTGTACCGGATCGTACACTCATACTAATAGAAATATCGTTGATGCTTGCACTGGTATAATCAAGCGTGTAGGGTAGTATTTTATAGTTACAACTGTCTGGTATAAACATGCTGTATATTTTTTCTTTCATTGCAAGCGCACCTGTAGCTTTAAACTGAAGTTCGCCATCTTCATTCCGTTTTTCTACAATAAAATCACTTTCGACTATTAGTTCAAATCGATTATACCTTAACCATTGCTGAATCATTTCATCGGCTGCGGCTCCGGGGTTTTCAAAAGAACCCAGCAGTGTCTTTTGCCGGATGTACCCGAGATGTGATGAAATATTCAAGACAAAATCATGATTCTTTGCCTGTATCTGCTCTTCAAGATATTCTTCATATTTATCTAGTTTTTGCATCAGCATTTGCATGCCATTGAACGGAATGCCTTCAGCCATTCCCAGCAGTTGTATCTGTCTTTCCAGGCCTACTATAACCTGCATCACTATTTTGGAAGATCTGAACTCATTGCCGTATTTTTCATAAAGGATGGTAGCTTTGGCAACTCCTCTTTCAAGAAGTTTACTGAGCAATTCTCTGTCATCACTTTGGATACCCATTAATGCTCTCTGTCTTTCTACACCCAGCACCATTGCCTCAATTTCTTCTTCTTTCCCTTGGTACTGTCCCAGCCAAACACTATCCTGCAGTCGCTGCGTTTTAATTGTGTTTGGATCGCAGTAGCTGCACATACCGGGTTCATGTTTTGGGGGTGCAGGAAAAGAATGAACCGGCGGAAGTTGTTGAAAAAGTTGCTCTGCCAGTTTCATTTGTTGTTCCATGGCCTGTAGCTTTTCCGTCCATTCATCTTTTTTTGTTCCCGGTAATGTATCAATAAATCCGTAATTAGCTGAAGGTCCTTTTGCTGCCGGTAGTGGGGAAGGAGCTTCTTGTTCATTTGCGGCAGGTAATGGCATTTCAGGTAAATCAATCGTATTTTTTAAAATGCTTCCCATTCGCTCTGCTAAATCATCATACAATG
>CAYMSG010000501.1:0-2617 GCA_964392955.1 uncultured Chitinophagaceae bacterium
ATTTTTCGAGTTGCATATTGTCTGTTTGTCTATGGTTTCGAGTTGGTTTTTTTTGCGGAAGGGTTTTTGGCAGCTTTTGAAGGCCGGTCGTCATCAAATAAAATGCGGAGTGGTGGTGATGTTTCATCGTCGTACTGTCCGCTTTTCACACTCCACAGAAAGGCGCCGAGAAAAAGGGCGGCCACTGATACACTGGCTATGAGTAATAAAATGATGACGCTCATATATCTTTATTTTCGGGTGTAAAACTATTGGGCAGTGAGGACGCAGAAGCTGACACAAATCAGAGAAAGGGTTGATGTTGATCAAGGCGGTAATGACCTTGGTCAGGATTTTTTACTTCAACCGTAATTGGCGGGCATACAATGATGATGCGCCGAACGTTAACAGGATAATGCTGATGGAACTGGATGGCATGAGGATGGCGGCCACCAATGGCGATAAAATTCCCTGTAAGGCAAAACTCAACCCAACAATGTTGTAGAGAATCGACAGTACAAAACTTGCGATCACCACTTTTTTATTGGCTTTGGTAAATAACAGGTAAGAGGAGAGGTGCCGTAATTTCGAAGCTTCTACGATTCCATCGCTGGCGGGTGTAAAATTGTTGGTGCTTTCTGTTACGGCAATACCGGCATCGCTTTGTTTTAATGCACCGGCATCGTTGAGTCCGTCGCCGATCATGATCACTTTATGACCTGCCTGCTGTAATCGTTTTATGTAGTTGAGTTTGTCTTCCGGCTTTTGATGAAAATGTAATTGTACATCATTACCTAACTCTTTTTGCAGGATATTCCGTTCACTTTCATTATCGCCTGATAAAATGGAAATACGGTAATTCTTTTTGAGTTGTAAGATCTGTTTAAAAATGGCCGGGCGGTAATGATTGCGGATGGTATAAAAGCCCATCAACTCACCATCAACTGAAACATAGACTGAACTGCCGTCCATTTGTTTGGTTGCCCTCCCGGTTACAAATTCGGCCGAACCCAATGCAATGATCTGCTGATCCACGATACCACTGATGCCTTTACCCGCAAGTTCATGAAATTGCTGCACTGTGTATTTACCGTAATGCACTGCCTGTTTGGCCAATAACTTGCTCAATGGGTGTGTGCTCTGTGCAGCCAGTGCGGCAATTTGCCCTGTCAATTCATCGCTTAGATGTTTTCCGGAGTAACAGACATCCTGCACTTCAGTAGTGGTAAGGGTGCCGGTTTTATCAAACACAATATGATCGGCTTTTGCCATTTCTTCAATGGCTTGTGCGTTGCGTAAATAAAATTTGTTGTTGCCCAGTATGCGCAGCACATTGCCATTGGTAAAACTATTCGACAACAACAGGGCACATGGGCAGGCCACAATCAGAATGGTTGTTACAACATTCCAGGCACGGCCACCGTCATAAAAACTCCAGTACAATGCACCTGCTGCTGCCAATGCAAAAACGATCCAGGTAAAATAACGGCTGAGTGTATGGACAAACGAAACCTGTTGTGGTTTTTGTTTCTCGTCTTTGTTCCACAAGCTGGTTAAATAGCTTTGCGCCACTTCTTTCATTACCAGCAGTTCAATATTGCCGCCGGTTTGTTTGCCACCGGCATACAGCAATTCACCCATTTCTTTCAGTACAGGAATAGATTCGCCGGTAACAAAACTATAATCGATCAAGGCATGACCTCTTGTGAGTAAACCATCCACCGGAATCAATTCTTCGTTGTGAATAAGAATGGTGTCGCCCACTTTGATATCGGGTAGTGCAGTGGGGATTTCCTGTTTCTCTTTCAACACCGTTACTGCAATAGGGAAGTAGGATGTGTAATCCCGTTCAAACGATAATTGCTGGTAGGTTTTTTCCTGTAACACTCTGCCTACCAGCATAAAAAAAACAATCCCACTCATTGAATCGAAATAACCACCACCGGTATTGCTCAGCACTTCATATAAACTTCTGCCAAAGGTCATGATGATGGCCAGTGCAATGGGCGCATCAATGTTGAGAAATTTATGTTTGAGGCTGCCCCATGCACTTTCGTAAAAGGGCAGTGAACTGTAGAGTAAAACAGGGATCGCTAAAACGAGATTGAAATACCGGAACAGCGATTGCATACTCTTTTCTGCTTCTTCCAAACCTAAATACTCAGGAAAACTCATGAGCATAATGTTGGCAAAACAAAATCCTGCCACACCTAATTGATAAATAAGACTTCTTTGAATGCGTGGCTTTGCCTGTTGCAGATTTTGTAAACTGATGTATGGTTCGTAACCAATACTGGTCAGCAATTCAGCAATGCTGCGCAACGAAGTGGCCCGGTGATTAAAAACAATGGCTACTTCTTTACTGGTAAAATTTACACGGGATGAAAGGATGGCTGCATTCAACCGATGCAGGTTTTCCAACAGCCATAAACAGGAGCTGCAATGGATCTGCGGTAAATAAAACGTTACATGTGTTTGCTCATCGTTGCGGAAGGAGATGAGTTGCTGTTCGATCTTCTGATCATCCAGAAAAGCAAATTTGTCTTTTCGTACAGTAATGCGCTGGCTGCTGCCGGGGTTTTGATTCAGCTCGTAGTAATTGCACAAATCACTCTGGTTGAGTACCTGGTACACGGTT
>CAYMSG010000502.1:0-2607 GCA_964392955.1 uncultured Chitinophagaceae bacterium
TAACTGAAAAATGCCGGATGTTTCGACAACTCACTTAAAACCTTAAACAAAGTAAAATGGTACAAAAAACTTACTTCAAGACAAAAGATTACTGTAAAGTGAAATTCTCTTTTAAAGTTGAAGATGCTGAAACAATTGAAATTTTAGGACTCAACAGCGATTGGCAGAATTCCATTATTATGAGTAAGAAAAAAGATGGCACATTCAGTGCAGAAGTAAACTTACCGAAAGAAAGCAAACACGAATTCAAATATTTAGTGAACGCTACTGATTGGGTAAATGAACCCGAAGCCGATGAAGAACAACCGAACGCTTTTGGCGGCAGCAACAGTGTAATTGTGCTGTAATCAGTTCCCCCCTTTTCCCAACGATTGCCTTTAACCGGCAGTTTTTCACGAACCGAAACACTGTGCAGTTACAGGCATGCCCCTACGTCAACTGAATTTTATATAAAAAGGAAAACGAAGCCCCTGCAAATTGCAAGGGCTTTCTTTTTTGTAGCGCTGTTTCACTTATTGATCATGGCTAAAGCCATCCTAATTTTTTTTCATCCCCCGGTTTAAGAACCGATGTCAGTTGAAGAAAAGATTGTACTTACTTTTTGTCCGTTTTTTTGAATCGCTGTTTGATGAACTTTTCAAACTCAACAGCATGAAATACAATTGCTGAAACACCGATACAGATCAACAACTCATTCAATGAAAGCGGTTGTGTTTTAAATATTTTATTGGCAAATGGCAGATAGATAACACCCAGCTGCAATACAAAGGTTAACAGCACTGCTCCCAACAATTGCAGATTGCTGAACAAACCTTGTTTGTACAGATATTGACGATCGCTTCTGATAGCCAATACATGACCCAACTGCGCCAGCGATAAAACCGTGAACACCATCGTTTGCCAATGTGAACCACTGTGATTGATGGCCCATGCCTGTATGCCCAACGTAACTCCTGCCATCAACAAACCCACCCACAGAATATGATAACCGATCCCATCTGCAAATAAACTTTCAGTTGTTTTGCGGGGCGGGCGGCTCATGATATCGGCTTCTTCTTTTTCACTCGCCAATGCCAAGCCTGGTAAACCATCTGTTACCAGGTTGATCCACAAAATATGAATCGGTAATAATGGAATCGGCAATCCGATTAATGGTGCAAGAAACAGTGTCCAGATTTCTGCACCGTTGCAGGTCATAATATACTTTACAAACTTGCGGATATTATCATAGATGCGTCTACCCTCTTTCACCGCTTTTACAATGGTGGCGAAATTGTCATCCAGCAAAATCATATGCGATGCTTCCTTACTTACATCAGTTCCATTGATGCCCATCGCCACACCAATGTTGGAAGCTTTGAGTGAAGGCGCATCATTCACACCATCACCCGTCATGGAAACAAAATGATTTTTGCGTTGCAGTGCTTTTACAATGTTCAGTTTCTGCTCTGGCGATACACGTGCATACACCCGGATCTTCTCAACCTGTTCATCAAAATCTTCCGCAGTAATTGCTTTCAATTCTTTACCCGTCATCACCAGATCATTTTTGGTAAGAATACCAATCTGTTTGGCAATGGCCGATGCTGTTGCAGGATGATCGCCTGTGATCATCACCACATGTATGCCTGCTGCTTTACATTCCTGGATGGCGAGTTTTGCTTCTTCACGTGGGGGATCGATCATACCGGCCAACCCTGCAAAGATCAAATCAGTTTCAACCGACTCATACGTAAATGGCTCAGGTAATGCATCCACAATCTTAAATCCATATGCAATTACACGGATACCATCGCCCGACCATTGATCTGCTTCGTTCAAAATGGATGTGGTATCTGTCGTAGATTGCAATGCTGCGGTAATGGATTCAACCGCACCTTTTGAAATAACAAGATATTGTTGCTGAAACCGATGCACAGTGGTCATACATTTCCGGTCTGAATCAAAAGGTAATTCAGCAACACGTGGTAAATGTTCCATCACCTGTTGCAGTGGTTGCGATGGATGCTGTGCAATAAAATAATCTACCAAGGCTATTTCAGTAGGATCGCCCACCCTGCTTCCATCTTCCGCTTCTTTTACATCATGGTTCAATGCCATTGCAATTTCAAGCATGCTCATGTTTTCGAGTTGCATACTCTGCTGTTCATCGCCATGCACCTGCACCACTTTCATTTTATTTTGCGTGAGCGTGCCCGTTTTATCGGAACAGATATAGGTAACCGATCCTAATGTTTCAACCGCTGGTAATTTGCGGATCAATGCATTCACTTTTACCAATCGTTTTGCTCCTAAAGCCAATGCAATGGTAATAAGTGCAGGCAATGCTTCCGGTATAGCAGCAACTGCCAATGAAATAGAAATGAGCAGCATGTTCAACGGTTCTTCGCCACGCAACAATCCGATGCCAAACAACAGCAAACAAATAAAGAGAATAATGTAAGAAAGTTTGCGGCCAAAGTCGGCCATTCGTTTCTGCAAAGGAGTTGCTGATTCATCTTCCTGCAACATACGTGCAATTAAACCGATCTCTGTTTGCATACCCGTTGCAATCACAATTCCTTTTGCACGTCCGTTTGTAACCAATGTACTTTTGAATCCCATGTT
>CAYMSG010000503.1:0-2602 GCA_964392955.1 uncultured Chitinophagaceae bacterium
CCATGTTGCATTGAGTTCGTTTGAAGATGTACAGATTCTTCCCGAGTATGGAAAAATTGTTGGGTTGTACATTGCTTCTATTTATTATTTCCGTGGTGAAAAAGAGAAAGCCATCAAGATAGCTGAAGAAGCAGTAAAGCGTCCTAATATTTTATACGACCTTGAAATGAAGCAACTGCTGGGGCATGCTTATTTTGAAAAGAAAGAATATGCAAAAGCTTTACCCTTACTGGAAGCTTATGTAAACAAGGCAGAAAAAGTTACACGACAGGATTTGTATGAGCTGAGTTATTCGTATTACCAGGCAAATCAACTTACAAAAGCTATTGATGGGTTTAAACAATTAAGTGGTGGCGAAGATTCATTGAGCCAGAGCGCCATGTATCTGCTGGGTGATGCCTATTTAAAAACCAATCAAAAAGAAAATGCACGGAATGCCTTTGCATTTTGTGCAGCCAACAGCAGCAACCAGCAGCAACGGGAAGTTTCACTGTTTAATTATGCCAAGCTTTCATACGAGTTGGGATACCAGGGTGTGGCTATCAGTGAGTTTAAACGTTTCCTGAACGAGTATCCACGCAGCACCTATACAAAAGAAGCAAAAGAATTGTTGGTAGGATTGCTTACCGGCACCAGTAACTATAAAGATGCCATCAGTTTAATGGAATCGCTTACGGATCCTTCCGAGTCAACCAAAAAATTATATCCCCGCATGTTGTACGGCAGGGCAGCCGAGTTGATCAATGATGGTCAGTTGAACAGAGCAGATGAACTGCTGGATAAAATATTAAAAGATCCCTACAATGCACCCGTGCTCCCGTTAACCAATTACTGGAAAGGAGAAATTGCATACCGCAACGACCGGCTGGATGATGCCATTCGTTTCTATGATAAATTTTTGCAAAGCGGCAGTGCAGGAATGGGAGAGGCAACGGTGAAAGAAGCGAATTATAATATGGGATACTGTTATCTGCGCAAAGAAAATTTTTTAGTGGCACAAGGATTTTTTCAAAAAGCAGTTGGACGTATTGCATTAAATTCTGCACCCATTGACCAGGATGCACATATTCGTTTGGCCGATTGTTACTTTATGCAGAAGAATTATTCCACTGCCTTGAGTATGTATCAAAAAGCATTGGATTTTTCATGGCCGAATGCTGATTATGCATTGTATCAAAAAGCAATGCTGGCAGGTATAAACAACAGCAAAACAAAAATTGATCAGCTTTCAACATTGCAACGCTTGTACCCCCGCAGCAACCTTATACCGGATGCTAATATGGAAATTGCCAAAACGTATATGGCTGATGAGAAATTCCAGGCAGCCATCCCTTACCTGAACAATGTGATCAGTGCCCCGCAGAACACAGGGTTTAAACAAACAGCATTGTTGCAATTGGCAGTTTGCTATTATAATCTCAACAAAAACCAGGAAGCACTTGAGCAATATAAAAAGTTGTTACAGCAATATCCTAACAGCGAAGAAGCAGGTTTTGCATTGGAAAATATCCGTGCGATTTATGTTGAAACAGGAAGACCGCAGGAATACGAAGCCTTTATCCGTTCAACCGGTAAAAATGTTTCAGCCAGCGAAGCAGATTCACTGGCTTACGCTGCTGTTGAAATAAAACTGAACAACAACGATTGTACCGGTGCTTTAGAACAGATCAATAATTATCTTACCCGTTTCCCGAACGGAGCCAACGCCATTAATGCGCATTACAACCGCAGCGAATGTTATATGCTTCGCAAAGACTGGAAAAACGCATTGCCCGGCTATGAATATGTTGCCAAGCAGGGCAACAGCCCGTTTGCTGAAAAGAGTGCCTTGATAGCAGCCCGTTCCTATTATTTCGAATTGCAGGATTATGCCAAAGCACAACCCTATTATGAGATTCTTCGAAACGTTGCCACAACGGATGAAAGCAGGCTGGAATCGTTGCGTGGTCTGTTACGTTGCCACTACCAGTTGAAAGAATACAAACAGGCAGCGGACGTTGCCAAATATTTGTTGATCGCCAAAGGGGCAGGTAATGATGATAAAGCATTGTCGAACCTTGTAACGGGTCGTAACCATCAGATCAACGGACAATTTGATTTGGCCATTCAATCGTACCGTGCTGTTGCAGCTGTCAACAAAGGAGAGTGGGCCGCAGAGGCACGCTATGAAATTGCGAAATGTTATTTCGATCTCAACAGCCTGACCAATGCCGAAAAAGCAGCATTTGAAGTGATCAACAAAAGCGGTTCATATGATTTCTGGGTAACGAAATCATACATCATGCTGGGTGATATATATTTCAAACAGAAAGACTATTTTAATGCAAAAGCAACTTTTCAAAGTATTGTGGAAAATGCAACAAACCCGCAATTGAAACAGGAAGCTGAAAGCAAATTGCAACAGGTGACCGAAGAAGAAAAACGCAATTCAAAAATAGAAGGATAATAGAAAGTGCGAAGCGCAAAGTTTGAAATGAGAAGCAGGAAAGGAAAGATGAATCAACTACGAACTACATGAACATGAACAAACGAATCATATTTTCATTGGCTTTATGCCTGGCAACCGGAATAATGTTTGCGCAGGATACAACCAGGAAACAAT
>CAYMSG010000504.1:0-2596 GCA_964392955.1 uncultured Chitinophagaceae bacterium
CAATATGTTTAAAATAAAGTATGAAAGTTTTTTTTCATTCAGATGATGCGTGTTTAACTGCAGAAAGCACATCGCAAATTTTGCAGTGTTGGAAAGATGGCTTTCTGGATGGGTTTAGTGTGTTGGCAAATGAAGATCTTTTATTCGTTGCGGCCGGGGAGATGAAAAAATATCACGATACAACTGCCCGGCTTTCCGTGCATCTGAATATAACTGATTTGAAACCATGTTTGCCGCCAACGGAATTGCCGCTTCTCGTCACGGAAAAAGGAAGCTTTCGTGTTTCTTTTTTAAATGCATTGTGGATTGTTAGTGTTGGCGGTAAACGGAAACAGAATTTTCTTGAGCAGATTTATAAAGAATGGGATGCGCAAATTAGACTTGTGAAAAATATAATCACATCGCATGAGGTTACAGGGCTCGATAGCCACAATCATCTTCATATGATCCCTTCTTTATTTTCAATTGTGTTGCAACTGGCAGAAAAGCATAATATAAAGTGGGTGCGGGTGCCAGTTGAACCATTCCATCTGTCATCCATGAAAGATTTACTAAACTGGTTTTATTATAGAAATCTTGTAAAATGGTTGGTTTTAAATTTGTTTGCATTTTTATCCGGGGCGAGGCGCACTTTAAAAATGCAAAAAGCAATGGGAGTTTTGTATTCCGGAAATATGTTCCAGGAGAATGTGAAGACAGGGTTATTTATCGCCAGACGAAAAGAATCAGATTCAATGGAAGTGATTTTTCACGTTGGTAAAAGTAATGCGGCAGAATTAAAGGATATGGTAGCATCAAAATCTGCGATACAATTTTTTTCCAGTGAAAAACGGGAAAAGGAGTATCGTGCAGCACAAAACCTCAAGAATGAACGAGAAGGCGCAGATCATAATTACTGAGTTTGACAAAATTGACCAGGAGCAATATTGCAGCCTGCATATCGCAGCATTCAGCGAAATGTTCAGTCAAAATAAAATCACTGAAAATAATTTCACAGTTGATTATTTTCAATGGAAATATAATTTGCCTTGGGGTAAAGCAAAATTGGCAATTGCAAAACTAAATGGGCGGATTGTTGGCGGAGTTTCGATGTTGCCCTTTTATGCAATTCATCAGGGGCAGATATTCAAAGTGTGGCATACGGGAGATGTGGCGGTATTGCCGGAATTTCAGGGACGATTTTTTTTTAATCAAAGTATGACAGCTCTCCGGAATGAGGTAGATGCTGACTCGTTTATTTTTGGATTCCCAAATCATAATAATCTGTCTGGTGCCAAACGGGCAGGATTTCCGGGGTTGAAAGAGCTGTGTTTTTATATTAAGCCTGTTTTGTTTAAAAGATATAGTAAGGGCTTAATTGGCACAACAAGTTTTGATTTTTTGCAAAACCAGTATGCAGATGCATTGGCTGCAAATGGTAATGCGATGCTTTATCGTACAGCTGATTATATGAACTGGCGATACATTGAACGACCGGGAAGCAATTACTTTATTTATAGTCATCTAATTAATGAACGTGTTACAGGCAATGTAGTGGCACGTGTTGCTGCAATGAAGGGCTTTCGTTTTCTGGTTGTAATGGAATATAATTTTATCGACAAAAACGCTGTTCGGCACTTGAATCAGTTCCTTGCATATACAGCCAGGAAGAATAGCTGTTTTGCTGCGGTGTTGGTTTCATCGCCGGGAAACTATACAGTTGGAAATAGGTTTATAAAGGTACCTGCCTTTCTGCAACCAAGAAAAATTACACTGGTGGGAAATACTGCAAAAAAAACAACACATCCATTAATTGATGCAGATTGGTTTTGCCAAACCGGCGATTGGGATGCCTTCTAGTTCATATTGATCGTCTCGTTCACAATATACAAGGGGCGTCGTTTACTTTCTCTGAAAAGGCTGGCAATATACTCGCCCATCAATCCAATCACCAGCAGTTGAATGCCACCCATAAACGTAACAACCGTCATTAACGAAGCCCAGCCCGGAACCGTTTTTCCCTGGAAATAATTAATAATCGTGAATGCCAGTAAGAGAAAAGAAATAAACGATACAAACGTTCCGATCAATAATGAAATACGCAGTGGTTTAAAACTAAAAGAGGTGGTGCCACGCAAAGCAAGCCGGAGCATTGCCCAAAAACCATACTTGCTCTCGCCATGAATACGGGAGGGGGCATCAAAAGGAATGGTGATCTTTTTGAAACCCACCCAGCTGAAAATGCCCCGCAGAAACAAATCCCGCTCTTCAAACTTGTGGATGTTATTGAGCACTTTGCGTGTAAACCCACGAAAGTCAGACACATTTTCCTCAATGGGAATATCTGAAAGAAAGTTGATGAGCTTGTAAAATAGTTTCGTCATCAGTTTTTTACCAAAGCCAAGATCATCTGTTTTACGGCGATGAGTCAATACAATGTCATATCCATTTTCCAGTTGTTCCAATATCGCAGGCAAACAAGAGGGAGGATGTTGCAAGTCGCCATCCATTGTAATAATAAAATCGCCATTCGCATAATCCATCCCTGCCATCAACGCATGTTGATGGCCAAAGTTGCGTGAAAACGAAATGCATTTCACCCGTTCATCTCGTATTG
>CAYMSG010000505.1:0-2584 GCA_964392955.1 uncultured Chitinophagaceae bacterium
CTGAATACAGTGATGTGCTGTGATCTTATGTATCAACAACCTCATTAAAACAAAAGCCATCATGACTTTATGATGGCTTTGTTTATTCATTCAGTCGTCAGTCACCTTTCAGGTGAGCAAACAACAACTTCTTACTGTGCTAAACTGATATTTACCTGCAACCCGGCTCTTGTGTTTACAACTGGCGGCGGTGTGGCAATATACCCTACTACCCTGTTCTGCTCAAAGAACAAACGCAAACGTACACGGTTGTTCAATACATAATCAATAGAAGGATTGATCGACAATATTTTTTGCCCGCCTGTTGGAATTGTATTCCGCTGATCAAGAATATTGTTCGAAGTTGCATTGTCACGATAGGTCATATCAAAACGGAAACTCAAATCGTTTTCAAGTGTTTTTGAATCACTCTTTGTAAATGGCACTTTAAAGGGGAGCTTCAGCCCACGCTTTCGCCAGCCTGCCCCTACTGTGATTTCAATGCTGCGTACTTCACTTACCTGAAAATCGATCAAACTTAAACTGATAGTGCGGCTACGCCCATAATCCACTTTAAAGTTGAGTTGACCGGTGGTTTGCACATCGATACCGATCAACGGAGAAAAACGCTCTGTGATGGTGAGATTAGGAACAATAAAGAATGGTACAAAATTATTCGACACAGGATCCACAAATGATGGAAACCCAAAACCAAACTGATCGGCGTACAACAATGCCGATGTAAAATTATTCATACTCAGGTTACTGCTGTATCCGTGAGATATGGTAAAGTTGGTGAAGATCCGGTCAAGCCCGGGCAAACGTGACAAACCATTGTACGTTAACCGCCAGTTGGGTTTTGGCAAATACCGTTTGAATGGATTATCGTTGATCCGTTTATTATTTTGATCGATCAAACCCACCTTTAATGGATCCTGGTCGGTATAAGCTGCAATAAAGGCCGGGATCAATACGTCCTGCGCATAACGTCCGTAACCTTTGTAATAGCCATCCGGATTTACCTGGTTGCCGCTATAAGGATTTGCCTGTCCTAATCGTTGCGATAACAATAAACGATTCTGCTCAAACTGCAGAAATGATTCACCCGGAGTTGTTGCCGAATATTTGCGGAACATGGTTTGATACGAAATGAATGAAATATCAAAACCACCTGCAGCTAACGGACTCAAATGACCGAAGTCGCCATTACCCGTTGTATCCTTGAACAGTTGCGAATAGTTTTTACTGAACGAACGTGTAAGGTTGAGATCAATGGTGAAGTCTCGCATGGGTTCAACGGTTGCTTCCATTCGTAATTCCTGCCGGTAGCTTTGTGTAAACAGGAAGTTGAAATTTGTATCCCGTGTAATCCATCCCTTTGAAGCTGCATTCTCCAGCCAACGATCATCGGGTTGCCTGCCAAATACATATGCCAGGCTTGGAGCACGGCTACGCCAGTTCTGTCCAATGTATTGCGTGCTATCGGTATAACCGGGCAAGCGTGAGTTGAAAGATTCGTTATAGTTAATATTGATATTTTTGATTGATGTAAGTAACCCTCCAAAAATTCTTGCAGCACTGCTCGGATCTGCCACATAATCGAGGTTCTTATTTCGTTTTAATTCCTGTCGGTTAAGTCTACGGAAGAGTTTTGCTACATATCTTTTGCTTTTCCCAACAGTATCTTTCGGATCAAATTTGATATTGGGTGATGCGAGATATGGTTTTGCGTCCTTATTCCGTTCAGTTTCCAGCGAACGGAGGAACTTTGATTTCTGGTACAATCGTGTAAAATCAAGTTGCCCCGTAAATACTCTTGCCTGCGAATTTTCAATTGTATTACCCAAACTCACAGCTAAACGTGATGCGCCGATCCAGTTGTAGGTTGTGTTATAATTAAACCGTGCAGTGGTCCAGTCGAGTGCAGGGATTTTTGCCAATGGTAAATTATAGGATGCATTGGCACTTTGACGGTAGATCACATTCCTTCCTCCATCAAAGAGACTTCTGCGTACGCTGTCTTTCTTTTCTTTCGTATCAATTCTTCCAACCGGTTCATCAATACGTGCATTGTTGGTTGCACTGAAATCAATATTAATCGAACGGGTAACATCCCAACGCATGTTATATACACGATCAAACACAAAATACTTATCGTAGGTTTCCGGAATTTTGAACGGACTTGGTGCTACACCCGGTATGGTTACTTCCCGTGCACGTACTGCACCAAATTGCCGGTTAATATCTGCACGGAAACTCAGCAGACTGGGGCGGTAGTTGAAGTTGAAATCTTTAATAATATTCCACCAGGGGCTACGGTATTTGATGAGCTTTTTAAACGGTTCGATATACTTCGGTTGCGGAGCATAGTTATAACCTAATCCTCCATAGTGCTTTTCAATTACATCATTTTCGATTAACGGGTTGCGACGTTCGGTTTTGGTATAAGAATAACTTACATCAAAATTTGAAACATCATAAATTTTCGCAGGCTTTCCATTGGTTTTGGTTTTCCGCATATTGGTTACGTTCACCGTAGTAATAGCAGAAAAATCCTGTGCAATATTTTTGATTGAATCTTTATTATTTACTGTAGCGAGTTTAT
>CAYMSG010000506.1:0-2581 GCA_964392955.1 uncultured Chitinophagaceae bacterium
AGTGTTCTTGTCCCGCCAGGTCTCGGTGGTGGCCAGGCGGATGTTGCAGATCGCCATCCATCGTAATAATAAAATCACCGTTGGCATAATCCATGCCCGCCATCAATGCATGTTGGTGACCAAAGTTGCGGGAAAACGAAATGCATTTTACACGTTCATCTCTGATCGAAAGTGCATGAATTTCTGTTAGCGTAGTATCCGTACTTCCATCATCAATAAAGATCAGTTCAAAATCTTCGGGAACATATTTCTTGATCTCAAAAAAGAGCGGTAAAATATTTTCAGCCTCATTCAGTACTGGTATAAGAATAGAAATTCCCGGCATCAGCAATGATAATTTAAATTAAGCGGTTCATTTATTTGCAAGATATAATTTCATCTTCGTTGTTTCAAACATCAGATATTTACAACCCCTGTAACTGCCGGCTCCGCAGCACATACTTTCCGATGATATCAAACTCGAGGTTTACCACGGTGCCGGGTTGTATTTCTTTCATATTGGTATGTTCGTATGTAAAAGGAATGATAGCTACCGAAAAAAGGGTAGCAGTTACATTAAAAACAGTAAGACTGATCCCATTCAACGCAATGGAACCCTTTTCCACCAATAACGGAGCAAAATTTTCCGGGAATTGAAACGTATAAAGCCAGCTCCCGTTTTGTTCCTCAGCACCCGTGCAAATACCGGTTGTATCAACATGCCCCTGCACCATATGTCCATCCAGTCGTGCATGTAATGCCAGGCAACGTTCAATATTTACAAGGCCGTTTACCTGCCAGTTATTCAAACTTGTTTTTTCAAGTGTTTCCAGTACAGCAGTAACCCGGTGTTGCCCCTCCTTCACCTCTTCCACAGTAAGGCAAACGCCATTGTGTGCAACACTCTGGTCGATTTTCAGTTCATTTGAAACAGGCGAACTGATCCAGAACGTTTTATTGCTTCCATGCTGTTGTATGTCGGTTACCAAACCGATCGCTTCAATGATTCCCGTAAACATAGTTGCAAAATACCGGCTTTTCCGGCAAGTTGGAGTGATTTTCAACAAGTGTTGACCAGAGTGTGCTGCAACAATGAGGCGACGGTGGCGACGCTCCATTCAGCAATACGGCAATTATGGAACAGGAATACAGCGAGAGCAGTCGGTAAAAAAGGAAGAATATTTGTTTTCTAATTCAATCAATCCTCCTATCTTTGCGCCTCTAAAAACCTTAAAGGAGGTATTATATTATGCTGATTATTGATTCAAAAGATTGCGAAAACATCGACAAAGCACTGAAAAAGTACAAGAAGAAGTTCGAAAAGAGCAAGGTATTGCTTCAGTTGCGTGAGCGTCAGGCGTTCGTGAAACCATCTGTTCGTCGCAGAGGTGAAGTGTTAAAAGCAATCTACAAGCAACAGATCGCCAGCGGTAAAATCGAACTGTAAACAGTTCCTTTACGATATAGCTGATAGCCGTAAGGTTTTGTAACTTTACGGCTATTCGTATTTATGCAGGTGAACAATCAGGCACACACGCAGTCTTTCCTCGAATATCTCAAATTTGAAAAGAGGTATTCGCAGCACACCATCCGTTCATACCACGACGATCTTACATTCTTTTTCGATTACGTTATACTCACATTTGGCGAAATCGCTGTCCCGGAAATCAAGTCTACCTACATTCGCAGTTGGCTGGCAAAGCAAAAAGAGGAGGGGGCTTCTGCCAAAACGCTCAACAGGCGAATTTCCACGCTTCGTTCTTATTTTAAATATCAATTACGTCAGCAGGTAATAACCGTATCACCCATGACAACCATCGTTACACCCAAACAGGGGAAGCGGTTGCCCAGCTATGTGGAACAAAAAGATACAGAGATGTTATTCCGGCATGTAGAATTTCCCGATACGTGGGAAGGGCAGATGAATAAGATGATTCTGGAACTGTTGTATTGTTCAGGTATGCGTTTAAGTGAGTTGATTGCCCTGAAAGAAACGCAGGCAGATGTGGTAAAAGGAAATCTCAAAATTCTTGGTAAAGGGAATAAGGAACGCCTGGTTCCTTTATCAGATGAAATGAAGGCCAGCCTGAAAGTTTACCTTCATCAGAAAAAACAGCAGTTTGAGGGACAGACCCCCAGCGACCATTTGCTCGTAAACGAAAAAGGGAATAAGCTCTATCCAAAGTATGTGCAGGTAGTTGTTAAAAAATACCTGTCACTGATTACTACCATTGAGAAGAAAAGCCCGCACGTACTGCGCCATACATTTGCTACGCATTTAATGAATAATGGAGCTGAGTTAAATGCAGTAAAAGAGTTACTGGGGCACAGCAGCCTCGCTGCCACACAGATCTATACCCACAACAGCATTGAAAAGCTGAAGGATATTCATAAAAAAGCCCACCCCAAAGCATAAGAAGCACGCACAATCAGTTTCGCCGGCCAGTAGAATCGTATCGTTGTTTTTTCGAATTATGCAGTGTTAAATATTCCACTTAATTCAGTAAAAAATATTTTGAAAAGCCAGCCACACGACGTAACTTGTTAGCACTGGAAAAGCCTGTACCCAAAATCAGAAACACCAGTTCTTTCACATTATTAT
>CAYMSG010000507.1:0-2568 GCA_964392955.1 uncultured Chitinophagaceae bacterium
GCAAAAGGTTTGTACTTCATCAACCCCAAAGGAGAAGAAAAAAACAAACCCACGCAGATCTGGACGCAAGGCGAAACAGAAGCCACCAGCGTTTGGTGTCCAACCATCGATAAAACGAATCAAAAAACAACCCAGGAATTTTATCTCACTGTTCCGGCAAAATGGGTTACGCTCAGCAATGGAAAACTCATCAGCCAAAAACCCGGCAGCAATGGCACACGTACCGATTACTGGAAAATGGATCAACCCCATTCGCCCTACTTATTCTTTGTTGGCGCCGGCGATTTTGCGGTGATCAAAGAAACATGGAAAGGAAAAGAAGTGAGTTATTATGTAGAAAAAGAGTATGCATCGGTTGCGAAAAAGATATTTGGCAACACGCCGGAAATGATGACTTATTTCTCAAAGATCACCGGTGTTGAATACCCTTGGGTAAAGTATGGACAAATGGTAGGACGTGATTATGTAAGTGGTGCCATGGAAAATACAACCGCTACCCTTCACCAGGAAAGTGCACAACAGGATGCACGTGAATTGGTGGATGGCAACCAGTGGGAAGGAACCATTGCACATGAATTGTTTCACCAATGGTTTGGTGATTATGTAACTACCGAAAGCTGGAGCAATCTTACGCTCAATGAATCATTCGCCAACTACAGTGAATACCTGTGGGATGAATACAAGTACGGAAAAGACAAAGCCGATGCAACGCATTACAGTGCCATGCAGGGATATCTTGGCAGCGGCAGCGAACAGAAAGATCTTGTTCGTTTCTACTACCGTGATAAAGAAGATATGTTTGATGCAGTAAGCTATAACAAGGGCGGACGCATTTTGCACATGCTGCGGAATTATGTTGGCGACAGTGCCTTCTTTAAATCACTCAACCTCTACTTAACCACCAACAAATACAAAACGGCAGAAGCACATCAACTGCGTTTGGCATTTGAAGAAGTAACGGGCAAGGATCTCAACTGGTTCTTCAACCAATGGTATTTTGGTTCAGGACATCCAACACTTGATATCAATTACAGTTATGATGAAGCCGGCAAACAGGTTCACGTGATTGTGAAGCAAACACAAAAAGACAAACTGTTTCAGTTACCGGTTGCGATCGACATCTATAACGGAAGTAAGAAAACACGTGAGCAGGTATGGGTGAAAAATGCAGTAGATACGTTCTCATTCAGCATTTCAACAAAACCTGACCTGGTGAATTTTGACGGTGATAAAATATTACTGGCCGTAAAAAAAGAAAACAAAACACTGGACGAATACATCCATCAATACAAATATGCCGGTTTGTACCTCGACAGAAGAGAGGCGATCGATTTTATTTCCAAAAAACAGGACGATGCAAAAGCCGTTGCCTTTCTGAAAGAAGCCATCAACGATAAATACAGCGGCTTACGGAATTTTGCCATTGGCAAACTCGATAGTAAAAAACAAACTGTGGTAGAAGCAACACAAGCTGCACTGGAAGTCATTGCTAAAAAAGATGCCAGCCGTATTGTCAAAAGTGCTGCGGTAACATTTTTGGGCAACCTGAGAAAGCCTGAATACAAAACATTCTTCACTTCTTTGTTAAACGATTCATCATATACCTTAAGTGCTGCCGCTTTGAATGCATTGGACAAACTGGATCCGCCTGCAGCAGTAACAGAAGCAAAACGACTTTCGAAAGCGCCGATGAAAGGCAACCTCATCGAAGCTGTTGCAACCATCCTGATCAAGAGTGGTGATGAAACTTCGTTTGAAGAGATCACCAACGCTTACAGCAGTATGGGCTTATCACAAGCCAAGTTTAACTTGACCGCTACCTACGCCAACTTACTTGGCAACATAAAGAACACGGAAAAAGTAAAACGTGGTGTAGATGAAATTGTAAAGTTCCGTGAGGCCATTCCGGAGCAATATGGATTGAATCCGGTTTTTGAGAATTTCCTGAAAACTATTATCGGTAAAAAAGAAACCTTGAAGAAAGCAGGCGAAGAAGTGAATGCACTGCAGGAGCAGATCGATTATATTAAAACGAAGCTGAAGGGATGAGGAATGAATGATCAGTGATGAGTAATGAGTAAAAGGCGGTTCTTACGAACCGCCTTTTTGTTTGAGATGAAGTTAGGTGCAATCGATGATAGTGATCGCAGCATCCGATACGGTCGGCACGGTTTCACCGGGCTGAACGCTTTACATTCCTTACACCGTATAATAAGTCCAAATTATAAATCAAGAACTTACTTGATTTGAATTAACCGCAAGACAATTTTCAACACTTCATTTTGTATTCTTTAATTTATAATACCAACGAACTAATAATAACCCCGGAACTAATAAAATTAAAAACATCATACCTGCCTGAATAAATAAATTGTTCAAAGTAGCTTCAGACAAATCTTTTTTAATAAAAAACCTATACTTAAAAGACTCTAAAATTGAAATGCAAAGTGAAAAAATTATAATAATTATATATCCCTTTTTCATCTCTTTTGTATTTGTTGGTAAGTTAGTGAGAAAATCACGCAGCACTCGCTGTTTGTGTTATCACCAGCAAGTGATTTCAGAAAT
>CAYMSG010000508.1:0-2566 GCA_964392955.1 uncultured Chitinophagaceae bacterium
TAATGGTTACCACAGCAACTACTCCAACCATTGTTGTGACACAGGGCTTCTTACAAAATAATGTTGCCATGCCAACCAGTGTTGGAAATCTTACGCCATTATCTGCATTTGAAGTAAAACTCTTGCCGAACCCTACCCCAAATAGGGTATTGTATCGCTTCTCGATGCGTGAACGAGGGCTTATTCAACTGTGTTTGTATGATTTGGCAGGAAAATCTTTGCTGAATACTCAGGTGCAACATGGTGGCGGTGTGCATAATGGTCAGATAGATATGTCGGCCCTTTCTTCAGGTGTATATCAACTTCAAATCATTTTTACACCAGTAACTGGTGCTGCAAGGCAGGGGATTTATCAATTACAAAAGATCAACTAATCTTCATTCATCACTCCTTTAAATAGAATTTAAAATGAAAAAATATCTACTTCTTCTTTGTATTTTTATGATCTCTCTTAATCTAATAGCACAGGTTCCTCAATTATTCAATTACCAGGGTGTAGCAAGGAATGGTTCCGGTGTTCCATTGGCCAATCAAACTATAACTGTGCGGCTTACCATACGTGATGGGAGTGCAGCCGGCACATCACTTTACAGCGAAACCCGTTCTGTACTTACCAACCAGTTCGGCATATTTACAGTAGTTGTAAACAGTGCCGGTGCAACAACCGTAACAGGCAATTTCAGTAATATCAACTGGGGGGCGGCCACACGTTTTTTACAGGTTGAAATTGATCCTGCAGGTGGAAGTAATTTTTCGAATCTTGGAGCTACACAATTGTTAAGTGTGCCATATTCATTGCACGCAGGAAACGCCAATTACACGGCTGGTACTGGCATACAACTTACAGGTAATTCCATTGCAGCGCAAACCACATCGGCTCTATGGAACGCAAATCAGTTACAGGGAAGATCTGTCATCAACACAGCACCAACGAATGGGCAAGTGTTAACCTGGAATGGAAGCAACTGGGCACCAGCAAGTTTGCCAGCCGGTTCAGGTATTACGGGAACAGGTACGGCTAATTTTATTCCTAAATTCACCGGTGCAACAACAGTTGGTAATTCTGTATTAGAAGATAAAGCAGACTCATTGGTACTGTCCAACAAACTTGCATTTGCAAAAAATAACGGATCGCTTTTTTTGGGAGATGCAGAAGGACTTATTCAGTTTGCCAACCCGGGAACAAACGCAAATATTCCGATGATCAGGATGTTTAGCTCCGGTACATCGAACAGAGATCGAATGGTGATAGCGCACTCTGCAAATTTTCCTACTTGGGGGCTTGAGTACAAAGACACTTCAGATGTTTTTTATTTTCGAAATGCTACCGGCAGACAGTTTGCATTTAATTTGGCAAATGGCCGCATGGGTATTGGAGTTGAAGAACCGGCATTTGCACTTGACATGCGGGGATCACAACGGTTTGTTCATTCAGGAGTCAATACCTTTCCAAACAATGGTATTTGGTTTACCAACCTGGCAAACACATTTAACCGGGCATTCATTGGTATGGCCAAGCCCGATTCTACCATTGGTATTTACAGTCAACACTTAGGGCGTTTTGGAATTGAATTTGAAATTATGCGTGAGTTCAGAATCGGAATTAACAACCGTAATACTGCAAATGGCCCCAATCCCCCAAGGGCAGAGATACATGTGGTACATACCAATTTTGGAGGCTCAAATGATGGCGTACGAATTCAAAATGAAGGAGCAAATGATCATTACTGGAACCTGTATACTTCCAATACAACAGGTGATTTTGAATTTTTTAAGCAAGGAATAAAACGTGCCACTATCAATCAAACAAGTGGTGCTTATACAGCTGTTTCAGACGAGCGCTTAAAACGAAATATCAGGGCGATGGAAAACGGCATTATCAGCAAGGTAATGCAACTGCGCCCCACCACCTATCAATTTGCAAAGATGGTGGGTGATGAAGGCGGAATTGTTGGAAATGACAACCGATTTTATAACGGCTTTCTTGCACAGGAAGTTGAAAAAATATTTCCGGAATTAGTTTTTAAAGGAAGCGATAATCCCAATCAAAATTATTATACGATGGATTATTCCGGTTTCGGAGTAATTGCCATTAAAGCCATTCAAGAGCAACAGAAAATCATTGATAAACAGAAAACTGAAATCGATCAGTTAAAAAAAGAAATTGAACTCATCAAACAAAAGCTGGGCTTGTGAACAACTGTAAAAAAGAATGCCACTCAATATTGAACGGCATTCTTTTTTATTCATCATCCCCGGTAATATTTTTTGCTTTTGTATACACTCTCCACTTTTCAATAACTTTTTGCATGTCGGTTGCCAGTTCACTGTCGAACAAAAGCCGCTCCTGTGTTTTCGGATGCGTAAAACCCAGTGTTTTCGCATGCAACGCATGGCGTGGACAAATAGCAAAACAATTATCTACAAATTGTTTGTACTTAGTGTAAACGGTTCCTTTTACAATTCGATCGCCACCATACGTATCATCATTGAACAACGGATGACCGATATGCTGCATGTGTACACGTATCTGGTGTGTGCGACCAGTTTCCAACTTGCATTCTAC
>CAYMSG010000509.1:0-2548 GCA_964392955.1 uncultured Chitinophagaceae bacterium
GAATGGAAATTCTTTCAACTCCGTTTCTGAAGCGCTGTTCAGATTCAGTTTATTACGTTGGTAATGCCTTAATGATTGGATGTAAGAATCATCTTCTGTTTCCGATTCATTTACTTCAGTAATATTCTCGATCTGCTGCTCGGTGGTTTGGGTTTCCTGCGCAAATGAATGTAGTACGCAAAAAGAGAAAAATAATATGAAAGTGTTTGTTCTCACTCCCTGTTATTGTCTTTCTGTTTCAAATCAAACAACAACATCACAGCAGGTGAAACACCTAATTGCGGATGGTAGGCTGTGGCCACATCAACTCTGAATTGCCCAAACTTTAATCCTACTCCTGCAAATGGTTGTTTACTTACAGTATTGATCCCTGCACGCAACAAAAACTGCTTTACCAGTTCATATTGCAGCACAGCATTTACACCGGCATTCTTATTTTCTTCTTTGATGATTTCTGCACTGATGAAAAACCGATCCGACACTTCATAGCCCAACCCTCCTCTGTACACGGATGCAATTTTTTCATTGGCTGATTTATTTAATTCGCCTCCAACAGGGTTAAATACGCTAAAGCCTGCGTGCAGCTTTTCGCTCAGGTGCAACAACACACCAGCTTCAAAATGAAAGGTGGAAGCGGAGGTATAAGCCGGAATGCGGAGATTATAATAATTGAATTTCGCCCCAATATCCACCTTGCTTCCTAACGACCGTGCATAACCGAGACCGATCTGGGTTTCATTGTAATTGGAATAGCCAAAATAATCGGCTTGTACTCCAAACGATCCGGAATTGGTTTGAAAACCGGCTACTGCGGTGTATTGACTGAAAGCGTTCAGGAGAAACCTGCGTTCGCTGTAAACTCCTGCTCCAGCATTTTTAAGATTGGCCAAAGCAGCAGGATTTACAATAAACGAAAATGCATCGGCTGCGTTCTTACTGTAAGCTCCTGATCCGGGGTAACTGCTCATCAAGGGTTGTCGCACGGTTTGTGCATACAGATTAGAGAAAAGGAAACATAAAACAAGAAATAGAAGTGTTTTCAAGCAGAAAGTTTGTATCCGAAATTTAATCGATTTCAGATGTTTCTACTAGTAAAACCGGTTTTATTTTACGTTTACATTCAAAAGCAATTACCTGCTTCGTTATTTTTGCAGCATGCAACTACTCGACGGAAAGCTGGCTGCCCAGGCCATAAAAGAAGATCTCAAATTAAAAACAGCCGCATTACAGGAAAAAGGGAAGCGGTCGCCACACCTGGCTGCTATTTTAGTGGGTACCGATGGGGCCAGTGAAACGTATGTGGCATCGAAAGTAAAAACCTGTGCAGAGATAGGGTTTGAATCCACACTGAAACGTTTTCCATCTACCATCACCGAAGAAGAGTTATTGCGGGAAATTGAAGAGCTCAATCAAACAGAAGAGATCGATGGGATTCTGGTGCAGCTTCCATTACCCAAACATATCAGCGATGACAAAGTGATCAACGCCATTAATCCTGCGAAAGATGTAGATGGTTTTCACCCCGTAAGTGTAGGCAATATGGTGAGTGGCACGCCTACATTTATTCCGGCAACACCGTATGGCATTTTGTTGCTGCTGGAACATTTCAAAGTAGAAACTAAAGGGAAGCATGCAGTGGTGATTGGCCGCAGTCATATCGTAGGTACACCCATGAGTATTTTGCTGAGCCGCAAAGCATACCCCGGCAATTGCACGGTTACTATTTGCCACTCTGCCACCACTAATCTCAAAGAAATTTGCCTGCAGGGCGATATTATTGTTGCTGCATTGGGTCAGGCAGAATTTTTAACGGCTGATATGGTAAAAGAAGGCGCAGTCATCATCGATGTAGGTATTACCCGTGTAGCCGATGCTTCCAAGAAAACTGGCTTTGCATTGAAAGGTGATGTAAAGTTTGATGAAGTAGCGCCCAAGAGCAGTGCCATTACTCCTGTTCCCGGTGGTGTGGGACCCATGACCATTGCCGGTTTATTGATGAATACCTACAATGCTTACATGAAGAAGCAGTAAGCCTTCGTTATCTTTGCATTTCATGAAGGAAACAGTAATTGAAACAACACAACAGGTATTGCCTGTTATGGAATCGTTCTACACCTTACAAGGTGAAGGATTTCATCAGGGCCGTGCTGCGTATTTCATTCGCCTTGGCGGATGTGATGTGGGTTGTGTGTGGTGTGATGTGAAAGACAGTTGGGATGCCGAGAGGCATCAAAAGTTTGGTGTTGATGAAATTGTTGGGAAAATGAGAAAGGAATTGGGAGTTGGGATTTGGGAGTTGGGAAATAACCTTCAACCTTCAACCTCAAACCTTAAACCAATTGTAGTAATCACCGGCGGTGAACCATTGATGCATAATTTAACTGGGCTTACAAATGCCATTCATGCAGCAGGCTTTCAAACCAATATTGAAACATCTGGTTCGCATCCATTAAGTGGCGAATGGGACTGGATCTGCTTGTCACCAAAAAAATTCAAAGCACCATTGCCGGAAGTTGTGCCACATGCCAATGAATTAAAAGTGGTGATA
>CAYMSG010000510.1:0-2538 GCA_964392955.1 uncultured Chitinophagaceae bacterium
GAAAGACTACAGCCGCTTTCTTGAAATTTCATTAGGTTCAACATTTGAATTAGAAACGCAGCTTTTAATTGCTGAAGCCGTAAATTATGGCGACGAAAACCTAAGAAATGAAATGTTGAAAGATATTGATGAAGAACAGAAAATGCTTATCAGTTTTATGAATAAGCTCAACAAATAAAACAGTAACTCATTAACCCAAACGCTTATTGCTGTAAGACTCGTAACTCGTAGCTCACAGCTCAAAGCTCACCGCTTTTTTTATGTTTCTTTCCTTGCCTGATTTTATTGGTCGCTTACATCCCGTATTAGTGCATTTGCCCATTGGCATCTTGTTACTTGCTTGTTTTTTTCAACTGCTTACGGTCAAAGCAAAGTTTGCTTTTTTACAACCAGCTGTTCACGTTATCTTCTTTTGGGGAATGTTGGGTGCTGTGTTCTCCTGTATCAGTGGTTATATGCTTTCTTTAAGTGGGGATTATGATGAGCAATTGGTAAGCCGCCATCAATGGCTTGGCATTGCTACGGCTGCTGTATCGTTGGCAGTATGGTTGTTGTATCGGTTTTCAGTTAAAGTAAAAACAGCACGTATGGTTGCTGTATTAATTATTGCGTTAGTAACTGTTACCGGGCATTTAGGTGGATCATTAACACACGGTTCAAACTATTTAACAGAAGGATTACAAAGTGGGACTGAGCAAGCTGCCGCCATCACACCGATACCCAACATCCAGGAGGCAATGGTTTATACTGATGTGGTGCAACCATTACTGGAAACCAAATGCTATAGTTGTCATGGTCCGAATAAACAAAAAGGAAAATTACGGCTCGATCAGCAGGAGTTTATTCTGAAAGGTGGAAAGAATGGAAATACAATAGAGCCGGGTAATGCAGATGAAAGTGAAATGATCAAGCGGATGTTGTTACCGGTTGATAACGAAGATCACATGCCACCGAAAGAAAAATCACAACTCACTACACAGGAAATATCATTATTGCATTGGTGGGTAAACTCCGGTGCACATTTTAATAAGAAAGTAAAAGAGTTGCCACAAACAGAGAAAATTAAACCGGTATTACTGTCCTTGCAGGCTGGTTCAACCGACAATGAACAAAAAACAACAGATGTGCCGACCGTGCCCGTAACAAAAGCAGATGAAGCCATCATCAGCCGGTTAAAAAAAGCTGCTGTAATTGTGATTCCTGTTGCACAAAACAGTAACTACTTATCAGTTAATTTTGTTGCAGTTGCCGGTGGCCTTGATTCATTATTGCCATTACTGCAATCGCTCAGTAAACAGCTGGTATGGTTGAAGCTGGACCATGCAGCTGTGAACGATGCATCGCTGGATGTCATCTCAAAGCTTACCGCACTTACACGTTTACAGCTCAGCAATGCAACTATCTCTGACAAAGGTTTGTTGAAACTGCAGTCATTGCAGGAACTGCAATCACTCAATCTTACAGGCACAAAAGTTACAGCCCAAGGAGTAGTACAATTAAAAGTGTTGAAAAAATTAAAACATTTATATCTCTATCAAACGGCTGTTGGTTCTGCCGATTGGGTGCTGTTGCATCAATCATTTCCAACTGCACAACTCGATTCAGGAAAGTATACTGTTCCTACACTCGCAAGCGATACTACTTTAGTTACTGCTCCTCAAAAATAGAATCGTTGAAAAACCGATTTGTTCCTATTTTTCCTTTTTCATTTTCTTTATGAACGGGAAATATATTTTGGCGGGTGTACTGTTTGCACTGTTATGGTCTTCGGCCGCAGCGGCTACGAAAATTGCCTTGCAATCAGCACAACCATTTGTAATTGCGGTCGCCCGGTTTTTTATTGGAGGCATAGCCATGCTGCTGTTTGCACATCTTGTCTGGAAAAAACGGTTGCCGCAAAAAAAAGAATGGCTGGCTATTTCCATTTACGGGTTCCTCAACATCAGCTTATATCTCGGTTTGTATGTAGTGGCTATGCAGGAAGTATCGGCAGGTTTGGGAAGTATGGCCGTTGCTGTTAACCCGGTACTCATCAGTATTCTGTCTGCTGCCTTGTTCGATCATAAGATGGGTGTGAAACATTGGCTGAGTTTATTACTCTGCAGTGCAGGTGTAGTGGTGGCTGCATGGCCGTTGTTACAAAACAGTTTTGCAACGGTCAATGGTATTCTCATTATGCTGGTAAGTATGTTGGCTTATTCTGTTGGCGCTATTTATTTTTCACGTACTAAGTGGAGCGATCTCCATATTCTTACGATCAACGGCTGGCAAACATTGATTGGTGGTGTCTTGCTCCTTCCTATTTTATTTTTCACGTACAAAGCAGAGCTCAACCGCTTCGATATACATTTTTACAGTTCCGTAGTATGGCTGGCTGTTCCGGTATCTATTGCTGCTGTGCAGCTTTGGTTGTGGTTGCTGAAACGAAATGCAGTAACTGCCTCATACTGGTTATTTCTTTGTCCGGTGTTTGGTTTTCTGATCGCTGCTGTGCGTTTGAACGAACCCATCAGTTGGTACACTATTGCCGGAGTGTTT
>CAYMSG010000511.1:0-2536 GCA_964392955.1 uncultured Chitinophagaceae bacterium
AAAAGCAGTTGATGATGCAAAGAAAGCAGCTGCATCAAAAAATGTTCAGCTCTATCACTACATCGAAGTAAACCTGGTGCTGAAAGGCATGAAAGGTGAGCCTTGCATTGCCAGCAGTGTATTGCCGCATGTAAATGTGGACCTGGTTTCGTACAGCAGTTACGAAGCCATCAAGAACAGAACCTACAGTGAAAAGAAAGATCAGTTGAGCAGCATCTTCAACTACCTGGAAAAACAATTGCAACCGAAAGAAGGACTGCCGTTTTCACGCAGAGTGTATATTGGTGAATACGGTTATCATGCCAACAGCAATAAGCCCGAATCATTTACCAAACAGTACAATGAAACAAAAGAGATCATGAAGATTTCACTGGAACTGAATTTGCCCTTCGCCTTGCATTGGCAGATGTATAACAACGAATACGAAACCAACGGCGAGTCCAAACAAATGTCGCTTATTAACGAACAGGGTGAAAGAATGCCCTTGTACTTTCTGCATCAAACATATTATCAGCAGATGAATCGCTTTTTGATCAACTATAAAGCAAGCAACAAGGCTGCGCCTTCAGCAGAAGTGTTCCGAAAAAAAGCATTGGAAGTATTGGATGCGTTGTGAGTTTTGGGTTTGATTTTCCTTTGCGGCTTGCGCTTTATTGTTGACGGCTTTCAAACCTGCTAATAGTTGTCACATTAAGGTGAAGGCCTAAGCCTACACCGGCAACATACTTACTTCCACGTAAGTTCTGTTGTTCCTTTTCAACCGCCCGCTTTAACTACCTGCAAAAGGCGACCCGAAAATACCTACTGCCAGTTCTGCCCAGGTGAGTAAAAACAGGATGAAAAGAACTGCACAAATAGCCAGTCTGTTTGTCTGTGTTTTTACTATTCTCAGTACAATTTCAATGAGTGCTCCTGTTCCAAATAACATTACACCCATAAGGGCGAAATCGGCGATGCTCCAGTTGACTTCGTTTGTAAACTGCATACCGATAAACGGAATTGTTAACAGTATTGCTGCAGTGGTGAAGATGATCAGTAGTCTTTTGTGTTTCATTGTGGCAGAATTAACCGGCATGAGCGTTGATTTTTTTTTGAATAAATAGAAAGGATAGAATTCCTGTTAAGCATAAAAACAAAGGAATTGCTCCGGGTTCTCCTTCTACTGTAACCATAAAGGCTAATAAGGCGACGCCCAGAAGCATAACGCTGATAGAAAGCAACCTGAATGTTTTCAGCCTGGAAAGAATTTTCGATTGCATGATTTTAAATTAAAAGCACTTTGAAATGCAAAGTAAATGTTTAAATGCTGAACTTCAAAATTTTTTTAGTTGAATGGTAAAAGATATAGCTGTGCTGCGGGGGAGACGCTGCTGTGTAAAAACAGGTCAGTTATTTTTCCAGCTTTTCAAACCTGCTAATAATTGTGAGATCAAGTAGAAGACCTAGGCCCACACCGGCTCCGTACATGAAAATATCCAATGGGTCGTACGTGCTTCCAAATAAATGAATGTTATTCAGTTGCAGCAGCTCAACAACAACCCCAAAGAAAAAAGTGGAAACTGCTGCAACAACTCTGGAGTGAAGAACAGAAAGTTTTTTCCGTAGCGATAGCTGCAATAACAGGTAAAGATTCAGCGGAAGTAAAAGGTCAATTAAATAACCGTGCACAAATTGTTTGAAGGGGCCCTGGTAACCTGGCCTGGTCACGAAATGCAAAAGCCCCACGAACAACGAGATGGCTACAATGAGGTAGATGCTCTTTTTGCTTTTCATTTATTTTTTGTTTGTCAAACGGCGATCCGATAGCTATCGGATCGGTTGCACCAGACTCGCCTGCGAAGGAAAACTGAATGTTAGTGGCAGTTTTTCTTTGTCCTTCTATTATTGTTGTCCAGTAACTTTTAGGTCACTGAAATAACCCTCTGTGCCAACGTCAACAAAAAAGCCAATTGCTCCCGAAGTTTCTGCTCCGTGCTTGAGGTCATTGACAATAAGAGAAGGCTGTTTGTTGTTGTTCAGGAAAAGTTTGGCTTGATTGCCCTTAACAACAATCTTTAGTTTTGTCCATTCATTTAATCCCATGTCGGCATACGACTCATACATTTCAGGATTTTCTTTTCTTAACCTTGGAAATTTATAGTCTGGGAAAGAAAAGTATTGAATTGAGTGGTTGCGTCTCAATTGGTCGTCGGCTCTGCCATTTGTCGGTCGTATGTAAATGCATTCAAATTTGGAATTATTGTCGTTAATTCTGAAAGCCAATCCAATAAACCCACGGTCTGTTGGTGAGGCTGTTGGCAATAGCCGACTTAAAACGTTTACCTCAATTACGCCATCTTTAAAGTCAATGTTTTTTACTCGTACAAAAGTCGGCTCGTCTACTTCTTTTAAAGTTGAATCCTTAATTACTTTAACAACAGCTTTACCCTGAAATTTCTCAGTTGTCATATAAACCTTGTTTGCAACAAGATTGCTGTCTGCTAATTTTATTTTTTGAGCATATGCCCCTTTTGTCATTAAAAGAGTAAGAAGAATA
>CAYMSG010000512.1:0-2534 GCA_964392955.1 uncultured Chitinophagaceae bacterium
ACGAATTACCCTTAGTTCTGTAACTGAAAACATTGATGAGAAGTTTTCCAGTTCAGCTGAGTTAAAAGCATTCATCCAGAAAAATATGCAGCTATCATTCTTTTTTGAGAAAGACGAAGAAGTATATCTCCGGCTCGATTAAGAAAAATTTCTTACAGCTCCTTCCGGAGCTTTTTTTATGTCGTAATTTTTTTGAACAGATGATTTATAATTACAATCCTTCACAAACGCAGGCTGCTACCAACAATTTTTGTAGTTTTCTTTTTTAAACTTACATGTATGTTGAAGGTATTGTTCTTTTCTTTTATTTGTTCGCTTTCTTTCGTTGCATCGGCTCAAAAACCTGATACTATTTCGAAAGAAGATATCCGGATTGCTGCCAAGCTGATTGGCCTTGATTTTACAGAACCCGAACGTGACAGTATGTTGCGTGATGTAAGAGACAATTACACGGAGTATGTACGCATGCACAGCCTGCCGCTGAACAACAGTGTACCGATGAGTCTTTGGCAAAGTCCGGTATTGCCGGGCATGCAGTTTGAAACAAAGCAATTACCGGTGAAATGGAACATTCCTTCGAATGTAAATATGCCTGACAACAAAGCCGACCTGGCGTTTTATTCTGTTCTTCAGCTGGCATCCCTCATCAAAAACAAAAAAATCAGTTCGGTAGAGTTGACGAAGTTTTTTATTGAACGTATCCGCAAATATGGTGATACGTTGCAGTGTGTTATTTCGGTTACAGAAGAAATTGCAATGCAAGAGGCAAAAGCTGCGGATGCTGAAATAGCAAGAGGAAAGTACAGGGGACCATTGCACGGCATTCCCTACGGTTTGAAAGATCTGTTTGCTGTAAAAGGAACCAAAACAACATGGGGCGCAGCACCGTACAAAGACCAGGTGATTGAAGAAGACAGTTATGTGTATACCAAATTGAAAGAGGCGGGCGCTGTACTGGCAGCAAAGTTTACATTGGGAGCATTAGCCATGGGCGATTGGTGGTTTGGTGGCCGTACAAAAAATCCCTGGAACCTCAACTTTGGCTCATCCGGTTCATCGGCAGGTTCTGCCTCTGCCACAGTGGCCGGACTTGTTCCCTTTGCTATTGGAACAGAAACACTCGGTTCCATTGTTTCGCCTTCAACTGTGTGCGGTGCTACAGGCTTACGGCCAACTTTTGGAAGCATCAGCCGCAGTGGTGCCATGACGCTTTCCTGGAGCCTTGATAAAGCTGGTCCTATTTGCCGCAGTGCAGAAGATGCCGCCATTGTATTCAACTATATTCATGGAACCGATGGGAAAGATCCGGGTGCTGTGAACATGCCATTCAATTACGGGGTAAAGAAAAACATCAAACAACTCCGTATTGGCTATGCGAAAAATTTCTTCGATCGCATTCGTGATACCAGTGCCAACGAATGGAAAGTGCTGAAAGCATTTGAACAAATGGGAGTGCAATTAATTCCGGTTGATTTTCCAGACAGTGCTGCTTATCCGTTCGATATTGTAGGCATCACCATTGGTGCCGAAAGTGCAGCAGCTTTTGATCAGCTCACATTAACCAGTTTGGACGATGAATTAACCCGGCAGAATAAAAACGACTGGCCCAACTTTTTCCGCACAGCCAGGTTCATTCCTGCAGTTGAGTATATCAATGCAACCCGTCACCGTTATTTACTGATGCAACACATGAAATCGTTTTTTGAAACAGTAGATGTGGTTATTACACCAACATATGGTGGCCGTCAATTAGCGATTACCAATCTTACCGGTCATCCCGCATTGGTGATGCCATCCGGTTTCAACCAACGGAAACTTCCTACCAGTATTACGTTGGTTGGTAAGTTGTACGATGAAGCAACGCTGTTGCAGGTGGGTCACGTATTGCAGCAGGCAACAAGTTGGGACGACGTGCATCCGGAAATATTTAAGCAGTAAAAAAAGCGGTTAGTCATTAGCCGCTAGCTACAGGCAAACGTTCTTCCTTTGTAAATTCAATGCGGCATAAAATAAAATCGGCAAGAAAAGCCGCTATGTTCTGTTGAAGAAAGGGAATGATGATTGGTTTGGCAGAAGTGTTGATGCGAAGGTTAGCCAATCCATTGCGGCGTTGATACAATGATGCATCAACAGCAATGCTTTCGGCATCGGTAAGGTTCAGCAAAATATGTTCCCGGCCCCAAACACCTTTTTCAATTTCAATCGCATCTTCATGTATCCACACACGAAAATTTTTTCTGAACACATGTGTTCGAATGGCAAAGTAAACTGTCCAGGCAAAAACAAATAGTGCATTCCACCCAACAAAAGGAAACAGGCTAAACCCTGCAATAATTGCCGGTACAATACCAAACAACAATGTATTCCGATTGGTGTACGCAGCATCCATTTCAAATGCTGTAGAAACTGCAGAGGGTAATACAGTTTGATACCAGGAAGTGATTCGCTGTATCTGATCTGTACTTGTAATGGGAATATGATTTCTTGTATTACGTTCCATATCGTCTTCAGCCATTACCCACAAACGCATAATA
>CAYMSG010000513.1:0-2531 GCA_964392955.1 uncultured Chitinophagaceae bacterium
CCAAACAACAGATCGTACTTCTGTTCACTTTGCTACTCAGTGTTTCTTTATTTTCTCAGAACCATGCGGTGCTCAATGCCGACCTGGGAAAAGTAAAAATCAGTAAACATATCTACGGGCATTTTGCAGAACATCTTGGTGCCTGTATTTACGATGGCTTTTATGTGGGCGATACCAACAAGATCATTCCTAATACAAATGGAGTGCGGAATGATATTATTGCTGCTTTGAAGAAATTAAAAGTGGCGAACCTGCGCTGGCCCGGTGGCTGTTTTGCCGATACCTATCATTGGAAAGATGGTGTGGGGCCCAAGGCCAATCGTCCGTCAATCGTAAACCGTTGGTGGGGTGGTGTAACAGAGGATAACAGTTTTGGTACACATGACTTTTTAAATATGTGTGAACTCATTGGCGCCGAACCTTACCTGGCAGGAAATGTAGGTAGTGGAACAGTGCAGGAGTTATCGGATTGGCAGCAATATGTAAATGGCAAGCCTAATACAAGCCCTATGAGTAAGTGGCGTGTGGAGAATGGACGAACAAATCCATGGAATGTAAATATCTGGGGTGTTGGTAATGAAGCCTGGGGTTGCGGTGGAAATATGAAGCCGGAGTTTTATGCAAATATTTACCGGCAGTATGCTACGTACATGGCCGACTGGGGCGATGAAAAACAAAAGTTCCGTGTGGCTTCGGGTGCAAACGGAGGTGATTATAACTGGACCGAAGTGTTGATGCGTGACATTCCGCATAACATGATGGAAGGCGTTGCCCTGCATCACTATACAACTGTGAAATGGACCGAAAAAGGATCTGCTACTGATTTTACAGAGCAGCAATATTTTGCAACGATGAAGTCGGCGTTGTATATGGATGAGTTGGTAAAACGCCACAGCACCATCATGGATAAATATGATCCACGCAAGCAAGTTGCGTTAGTGGTTGATGAGTGGGGCGGCTGGTACGAAGTAGAACCGGGCACCAATCCGGGTTTCTTGTTTCAGCAAAATACGATTCGTGATGCAATGATTGCCGGACTTACATTGAACATTTTTAATAATCATGCAGAGCGTGTGCGCATGGCCAACCTTGCACAAACTGTAAACGTGTTGCAGGCGGTGATTCTTACCAGCAAAGAAAGCATGCTGCTTACACCTACGTATCATGTAATGGAAATGTACAACGTACATCAGGATGCAACATTAATACCTGTTTCACTTACGAGTAATGATTATGTGTTTGGCAATGAAAAATTACCTGCTGTTTCAGTATCGGCATCTAAAAATGCGGCAGGTGTAACGCATATTTCATTGGTGAATATTGATGCCTCAAAACCACAAACGGTGAAGATCGATCTGCGGGGCCAAAAGTACAGCGGGGTTACAGGACGCATCCTCACTTCTAAAAAATTGCAGGACTATAATTCTTTCGATCAGCCTACAAAAATTCAGCCTGTTGCATTTACGAATGCAAAAATTAACGGTACTACATTGGAAATTCAGTTGCCACCATTTTCCGTTGTGGTGCTCGCACTTAAATAACAGTCTTTGTGAATCGAATAAAAAAATATGTACTTCTCTCTGTAGCAGCTGGTATTATTATTTGTCAGTTACAGGCACAGGAAAAGAAAACGTTTGTTGTACAGGCAGACAAACCTGTTGCTGATGTACAACCCAATATGTGGGGCGTATTTTTCGAAGACATTAACCTCGGTGCCGATGGTGGCATTTATGCTGAACTGATCAAGAACCGTTCGTTTGAGTTTTTCAAACCATTTATGGGTTGGAAGCTTACGCAAAAACCATTTGTAGAAGGTGCCGTTACGGTGCAAAACAGGCAGGGGGCAAATCTTGCCAACCCACGGTTTTTGCGTGTACAGTTGAACAATGCCAACAAAGAACAACTCAGCATTACCAATGAAGGTTTTCGAGGTATGGGCATCAAGAAAAATCTGCGTTATGATTTTTCGGTACTGGTTCGTACTTCTGCACAAAATATCAAACTGCATGTTGAATTGCTCAATACAAAAAGTGAGATCATCGGCAGTACTGCAATGGTTGTAAAGGCAACTGGAGAGCAATGGAGTAAACTTGCACAAAGTTTTCAATCAACTGATTCAGCTTACAAAGGACAATGCCGCATCTGGTTTGAAGGAACAGGTATTGTTGACATGGATATGGTCTCTCTTTTTCCGGAAGATACATGGAAGAAACGTCCCGGTGGCATGCGTGCCGATATGATTCAACTGCTTGCTGATATGAAGCCCGGCTTTATACGTTTTCCCGGCGGATGTATTGTTGAAGGGTTCGATCTTTCCAATCGGTATCAATGGAAAAAAACAATCGGACCAGTTGAAGAGCGCCAGCTTATTATGAACCGCTGGAATATTGAGTTCCCGCATCGTTCCGCACCGGATTACTTTCAGACGTTTGGCCTTGGTTTCTTTGAATATTTTCAATTGGCCGAAGATATTGGAGCAGAAGCATTACCGATTCTCAACTGCGGCATGGCCTGCCAGTTTAATTCAGCTG
>CAYMSG010000514.1:0-2531 GCA_964392955.1 uncultured Chitinophagaceae bacterium
CAAATGATCAAGGTCGGAGGCAATATCTGCTAACTCTATTTGTGTTGATTGTAAGCGTTCTGTAATGCTTGTAAGATCGGCATGTACATTTTTAAATTGCTGCAGCCGTTGCAATAACGATTTTAACTGCTGCACAAGCGGTGCCTCGCCATCTTTCAACAATTGAACCGCATCGGTAAGAACGGTGGCAATAGAGCCTGCATTACTCAGCAGTTGTAATTCCTGGTCCAGTTCTTCCAGCTCATTTTCTTTGAACGAAGCCTGATCGAGTTCATCCAGCAAAAACTGTTTGTAGTCTTGCTCACGTTGCAGTTGCTGTTGTTGGTCTTTTAATTGTTGCAGTTCTTTTTGCAGCCTGGCAAATTGCAGGTAACGCTGACGGTATTGTTCTACATCTTTATCACAACCCGCCAATGCATCCAGTACTTCACGCTGAAAATCTTCATCTCCTAATTCAAGTGTATCGAATTGTTGATGGAGGTCAACCAACATTGAGGTTAATACTTTCAGTTGCGTTAAGTTAACAGGCGTGTCATTAATGAATGCTCTTGATTTTCCATTGGCTGTAATTTCCCTGCGGAGAATCAGTTCTGCCTCTTCATCTATTTCGTTTTGCTGCAGCCAGTCATTTACTTTTTTGTTGCTGCCCGTTGAAAACACTGCCTCAACAATACATTTCTTTTCACTGTTTTGTAAACTGCTGCTGTCAGCACGGTTGCCCAATACCAATCCCAGTGCGCCGAGTAAAATTGATTTACCCGCACCGGTTTCACCGGTAATGGTATTGAGCTGAGGTTGAAAGTCAACTTTCAGTTCGTCAATAATTGCGAAATTTTGTATGGATAATTGCTGCAGCATTCAGAGTTTCAAAACTAAATCAAATGAAGGATAAAGAACAAAGCCGTTGAAAAAAATCGGCAATAAAAAAGGGCGCTGAAAGCGCCCTTTTCATTATCTGTTCAATTCATTATGGTTCAACTGAATCATTCAGGTCTGCATCAACAAGGATACGACCACAGTTTTCGCACACAATGATTTTTTTGTGTTGTTTGATTTCGCTTTGGCGTTGCGGAGGAATAGTATTGAAACAACCACCACAGCTTTCACGCTCAATAGGAACTACCGATAAACCGTTGCGGTAGCTGCTGCGGATACGATCGAAGCTTGCCAGCAAACGATCTTCTACTGCTTCACGGGCTGCATCAACCAGTCCACGTAATTGTGTTTCTTCTTTTTCTGTATCTGCCACAATTTTATCCAGTTCAGCTTTCTTGTGTTCCAGGTTCTTTTCTTTAACAGCAATGGCTTTCTTCGCTTTTTCCAGCACTTCACTTTTTTCAATCAACTCTTCGTTGGCATCTTTGATATGCTTTTCGGCCAGTTTGATTTCCAGGCCCTGCATTTCAATTTCTTTGTTGATCGCTTCAAACTCACGGTTATTTTTTACATTCTCACTTTGCTTCTCGTATTTCTTTTCCAGCGCCTGTGCTTCTTTGATCGCTTCTTTTTTGCTTTCGATAAATTCCTGGATGCCGTTGATCTCTTCTTCAATACGGTTTTTGCGTGCATTCAATCCTTCAATTTCATCTTCCAGGTCTTTTACTTCCATGGGTAATTCACCTTTCAGGATCTGGATTTCATCCAGCTTGCTTTCAATTTTCTGCACACGAATGAGTGCCTTCAGTTTTTCTTCTACAGAATACTCTTTTGTAGTAGCCATATTTGTGTTTGAAGTTTTTGTTGTTAACTCATTACTGATCGCTCATCATTCATTTGTAATACCGGACAGGATTCGTTTTCACGCCAGTTTTGAGGACGGCAAAGGTAGGGAATTTCCCGCTCAAATGTTCGGCCAATAAATCGATGGTAAACTGTTCGCTTTCCCAATGCCCGATGTCGGCCAGTAACAACCGGTTTTCGGCATCAAAAAACTCGTGGTATTTCACATCGCCGGTAACATAAGCATCTGCCCCGGCTGCCAAAGCTGCTTTGGTCAAAAAGCTGCCAGCTCCTCCGCAAAGGGCTACTTTGTGAACCGGCTTTTCCCGGTTTGTATAGCGGATAACCTCCAGATGAAATTGATTTTTAAGTAATTCTAAAAATTCAGCTGGTGGCATGCTGGCAGGCAGGTCGCCAATTAAACCGGAGCCTGTTGATTGATAATTATTGTCGAGCCGCACCACATCATAGGCCACCTCTTCGTACGGATGGGCTTTGATCATGGCGGTAAGAATCCCCTGTTCCAGCCAGGCCGGGAAGATCACTTCTATCTTAATTTCCTCCTCTTCATGGCGGTGACCAACCTTGCCAACAAAAGGATTGCTACCTTCTGATGCTTTGAATGTTCCCTTGCCGCTGGCATTGAAGCTGCATTCGCTGTACTTGCCAATATGTCCGCCGCCCGCTTCAAATATTGCCCCTCTTACAAATTCAGCATGGGTAATGGGGACAAAGCAGAACAGTTTTTTGAGCAATCCGGTTTTCGGTTGCAGGATACGGCAGTTTGTAAGTCCCAGTTTTTCAGCCATCCG
>CAYMSG010000515.1:0-2530 GCA_964392955.1 uncultured Chitinophagaceae bacterium
ATGCTGATTTGATGTTGCAGATGAATCGGTTTCTATAGTGTATAAATTTTTTAAATTCCGATGAGTCTTTTTTGATCTGATGAATTGTGATTTGCCGTTTGGCATTCACCATTCACCATTCACCATTGACCATTCACCTCTTCACCATTTTCCTTAGCTTTACATCCAATGGCCAACCCCAATTTAAATAGCGGTAAAGAAGGACTGAGTGCTGCCGAAAAAGAATTTGAAAATAATATTCGTCCGGCGAATATTGAAGAGTTCAGCGGCCAGCAGCAGATCATTGATAACCTGAAAGTATTTATCAAAGCAGCGAAGATGCGTGGCGAAGCCCTGGATCATGTGCTGTTTCATGGCCCGCCCGGTTTGGGTAAAACAACACTCAGCCGCATTGTGGCCAATGAACTGGGCGTAAGTATTAAAGAAACCAGCGGACCGGTGATCGAAAAGCCCGGCGATCTTGCTGGTTTATTAACCGGACTTGAGGCAAACGATGTATTGTTTATTGATGAGATCCATCGCTTAAGTACAGTTGTTGAAGAATATTTGTACGCAGCTATGGAAGATTACCGTATTGATATTATGATCGACAGCGGGCCCAATGCAAGAAGCATTCAGATCAACCTCAATCCCTTTACATTAATTGGTGCTACCACAAGAAGCGGGTTGTTAACGGCCCCGTTGTTATCACGGTTCGCCATTAAATCAAGGTTGGAATATTATAATGCAGAAACCTTACAAAAGATAATTCAACGTGCTGCAGGTATTTTAAACGTAAAGATCACCAGCGACGCAGCGAAAGAAATTGCAGGCCGCAGCCGTGCTACGCCACGTATTGCCAATGGCTTGTTACGCCGCATGCGTGATTTTGCAATGGTACTGGGCAATGGTGTAATTGATCTGGGTGTAACACAACATGGTTTAAAAGCATTAAATGTTGATGAGTACGGTTTGGATGATATGGACAATAAAATTCTGCTCACCATCATTGATAAATTCAAAGGCGGTCCTGTTGGTATCACCACGATTGCTACAGCAGTAGGTGAAGAAGCAGGAACACTGGAAGAAGTGTACGAACCATTCTTAATACAGGAAGGTTTTCTGCAACGAACACCACGTGGAAGAGAAGTAACTGCAAAAGCATATGAGCATTTGGGGAAGAAACCGCATGCAGGAAACAATCCTACTTTGTTCAGTTAAACCCCGACTGAAATTAGTTAGCTGGCGTTCTTAAAATTCGTCTTATCTTTTCTTTTTCAATTTAAGCCGATGCTAAAATTGATTCAGATTGGCATTACAATTTTGAGCTGTATTACTACTGCTGCACAGACAGGCAGAAGCATTGATCTTATAATCAAAGACACAACTACGGCAGAACTCTATAAGCAAAAAATTCCAACTGCCATCAATGCTAAAGATTACAGGCTTGCCGGTTACTATTATAAACTCATCAGTGACTATTATTATAAACACGGAGTCAATGACTCTATGATTTATTATATCACACAATCCCTGAGAGAATATGAAAAAGTAAAAGATACATTTTACATCTACTATGCCCGGTTCCGGATTACAGACGCTGAACTTACTAATTCAAAAAACCCGGAAGCAGAAAATTTTCTGCTTGAATCTGCTTTGTATTTTCTGAGAACAAAAGAACATACAATGGCAGTAAACAGCTACTACGTGCTATCAAAATACTACGCTTCCTTACAGGATCAGCAACAACATGAATACTACCTGCAAAAAGCATTTGAGCAAAATCAATTTGCCCGGGATACCAATATGCAGATTATTTTACTGCGTAGCCGGTGTTATAATGAGCAGGCAGCTCAAAACTGGACGAAAGCCATTGCAACTGCCGAGGAATCCCTGCATTTAAGCAAGCGCATCAAAAGCGATCACTTTATAAAAACGACATTGGTCATGCTGGGTGTGTTGTACTATAAAACATGTGACTATGTGAAAGCAACCTCAACCTTTGAAAAAGCGGTTCGTATTAAAGCAGTGGAACCTAACGATCAACTTACGGCTTCAGCTTACCTGGTTCGCTGCTATCAAAAAACAGGACATACTGCAGCCGCTTCTCTTGCCTTTGAAAAATATGTAATGCTGAAAGACAGTATTGAACAAAAAAAGATTGCGGAAAATTACCGGGAACTGATACTGAAATATGAATCAGAAAGAAAACAAGCGGCACTCCTATCATTGGAAAAAGAAAATCAATTAAACAGCCAAGTAGCGGCAGCAAGAAAAAAGTGGATCATTATTTTATTAATATTTATTCTTACGGTGGTTCCGGTTTCTATTTTTGCATTTTATAATTTTCGCAAACGGCAGCAATTAGAAAAACTAAATGAACTCAGGAATAAAATTTCCAGAGACCTGCATGATGAAGTAGGTGCAACACTCAGCAGTATACAGGTATATTCATCTGTAGCAGCAAAAGCTATGGATCAGAATCAACTACAGGCCCGTGATGCTCTGGACCGGATTTTCCGGAATACCGAACAAGCCATGGAAAACATGA
>CAYMSG010000516.1:0-2527 GCA_964392955.1 uncultured Chitinophagaceae bacterium
TTCTTCTTCTCCATCAGTAGTTAAAAATTTTTCGAATACATAACTGAAAAATGCAGTTGATACAGATCGTTTTTGTGAGCTGTTGAATAGTTGTTGAATACGGGCAAAGCTGTACGTGCCTGGTTTGTTCAGCAGGAGTGATTGCCCATTTTGCTGAATCAACATTACATCGGCCCGTTGTAGAAGAATAATGCTGTGATTTCCTAACAGGAAAGTGCCTCTTTTTGCTTTTTCTTTTTTACCATCATGTACCCACTGTACCTCGTTGTTTACATTGTACAGCAAATACTTTTGCTCTGCAGCCTGTGCAAAGGCCTGTTGTAACAATAAGAATATGATCAGTAGTTTACTCATGTTTTGTTGTACCAAGAAATGCAGACATGAAACGGAGTTTTAACTTATGCCGCAAAAAGTTAAGTAAAACTTCGTATAAATTTATGAAAGTTGGCAATAATACAAGACAGGCAAGTATCAAACCCGGATCAATTTTTAATTGAAAGTTGCTGTAGCTGATGAGCGTTATAAAAACAATAACAACACCTCCCAGCAGTTGTAATAGCGTACCAACTGAATTGAACCACAGGTCGCCTTTAAAAAACAATCCACAAATGAGTGGAAGTATGAGCCAGATCACAAGAAAAGAAATGATCGCAGTAAGCCAGGCTGGTATTACACGTATATAATCATTTTCCAGTACCATTCGCAGAATATTGGCATGGATCACGGTTCCATACATATCCGGATAGCTGCGGCCCGACAGGCGGGGATTGAGCGGTGTAAATAATTTGTCTTCATCTAACTGCAAGGTGTTTCGTTTGGAAGGTAGGCCAAGAAAACCAACAAGCACAATTTTATCTTTCAGCTGATCAACAGGAAAGGCGGGGCCCATCACTTCATCAAAATCAAAAAAGCGGAAATTCGACAGGTTGCCAAAATAATGGATCTCTGTTTTTTGATCCGCCCGTTTTTTTAATTCATTGTACAAAGCGGGATTATAATTTTTTATGACCGAAGTTGTAAATGCTTCCAGGTCATTTGAGAGTGGGTAATAATAGCGAATGGTTGAAAACTCCGGATCGTCGCCCACAATATTTGCATATCCTTTTTGTGTATTGCTGAAAAACGAATCGGGTTGAATGCTTTGTGCGGGTTTTTCAAAATCAGCAATAAAGGTTACTACATAGTTATTGTGTTGCTGAAAGGTTTGTTGCAGTAAACTGTCATCCTCGTTGTTTCTACCGGCAAATACTGCATCAATGGCAATGGTCTTTGGTTTTCCTGTTTGCAGTTGCTGCAGTAACAGGGCAATTTCTTTTCGGTTTTTGTTTTCGAGATTTACCAATACAATCTTATCATCGTAAATCGCATTTCTGTCTTTTGCTTTTGTATAATACAGATCGGTGAGTGTAAAATCATGAAATGCTTCCGTAAACGGATCGAAAAAGGAAATATTCAGGATCACCAGTGAAAGCAACGATACGCATCCAAATATGAAGCAGTTGAGAAGCAGGTATTCACCAAAAAATCGTTTGAGCGGGCGCATGCAGTTGTTGAATATAGTTGCATAAAAATAAGAAAGGGTATAAACATTTGCTTATACCCTTTCTTTGAAAAGTGATATCTGATTATCGTTTCAGGTTAAGTGTAAACACACGGCTATCGTTGCAATAGCTGCTGTTGCTCCAGTAAAGGCTCTTGTCGGTAGTTTGTGCATACCATTTTGTCCAGTTACCAGGTACCCATACATCAATACGTACTGAAGTAGCGTATGGAGAAAGACGGCCTTGGTAAATACCTTCTACCCAGATGTCAATATAGTGACCAGTGTAGTTGTCGAAGTAAGCATAGCAATAGCCACGTGTTTTCTTTTCACGGGGGCCAGCTTCAGGACCAGGAAGATCTTTTTGTTCTTTTACTTCCTGTGCAATTACTGCCACTTTCTTTTTAGGTGCAGCCTGTGCAGTTGCTTTGTTGCCGAACGCAACAGTTAAACCAATGATTGCGAGGGTTAGGAATACTAACTTTTTCATACTGTTTGTTTTTGTTGATTAATGAAAAAATGATGGTTAAAATTTTTATTGTTTTTTCGGAACAATTTTATACGGGATGGAATAAATATTGACAGCATCAGGCTGAATGGTTTCTTCATCACTGCCTCTTGTTTGAATACCATCGGTACGGTTAATGCCCTGCATCAACTTTTCAAATGGATTGTTTGCCTTTGGTTGTTCTCCGCGGCTGTTGCCTTGCGCAACAAATATCTGCCGAAGATTTAAGGGCGCTTTGGCTGCCACCAGTTTAATTACATTCATACCATCCGGTGGGCCGATACGAAAAATGCGGGTTAAGCGAACCGTATCACCGGGATTTATAAAACAATCTGTTGCTTGCTGGTTGCTGGCAGGAAATAACACATTCACCAGGTTGTCGGGCTGAATTTCAAGAATGTTGTAGTACAGGCGTTCCTGTCCATTATTGATTACACGGAGATTATACCGATCGTTGTGCTGAAAGATGATGTTGCCCG
>CAYMSG010000517.1:0-2524 GCA_964392955.1 uncultured Chitinophagaceae bacterium
TGCACAAAAGCTTCCGATCAAAACAAAATTCATTATCCGCAGGGATTTAATGGCGTAACTCAAACGTTGAACTGATTTAAACTGATTACCATGGCAAAGACAACTGATTTTTTAAAGAGCATAAAGGAGCTGAACGTTACAGACCTCACAGCACGTATCAAAGAAGATGAGATGCGTTTGAAGAAGCTGGAGTTTGCACACGCTATTTCTCCATTGGAGAATCCTGTGAGCATTCGTGGCCTTCGCCGTGATATTGCCCGTTTAAAAACAGAATTACGAAAAAAACAAATGGGTATCTAATCCATTGAATAAACAATGGTGCCTTTGGCTCCATGAACTGAAAAAAAGCAAAAAATGTTAGAAAGAAATTTGCGTAAAACAAAGACAGGTGTAGTAACCAGCAGCAAAATGGATAAAACCATTACTGTAGCGGTTGAACGTAAAGTGAAGCACCCTATTTATGGAAAGTTCGTAAAGAAAACGACCAAGTTCCATGCTCATGATGAAAAGAATGAGTGCGGTGTTGGCGATACAGTGAAGATCATGGAAAGCCGTCCGCTCAGCAAAACAAAACGCTGGAGACTGGTAGAAGTTGTTGAAAAAGCGAAGTAATAATCGCTTCATGCTTCCGGTGCATACCGCAAGCCTCTGGAATGGGTAAACATTTTTAAATACTCAACGTTCACAAACCAAGAGTTTAAAGTTTAAAGAAATGATTCAGCAAGAAAGTAGATTAAACGTAGCCGATAACAGTGGTGCCAAAGAAGTGCTTTGTATTAAAGTACTTGGTAACAGCGGCCAGGATTATGCAAAGATTGGCGATAAGATCGTGATTACAGTAAAGGATGCATTGCCAGGCGGTGGTATCAAAAAAGGTACAGTAGCAAAAGCTGTTATTGTTCGTACAAAAAATAAATTACGTCGTAAGGATGGTTCTTACATCCGTTTCGATGATAACGCAGTGGTAATTCTCAATGCTTCTGATGAGCCTCGTGGTACACGTATCTTCGGGCCGGTAGCAAGAGAGTTGCGTGATAAGGGCTACATGAAGATCATTTCATTGGCACCTGAGGTGTTGTAAGCGTAGCAAAACAAAACAAAGTATCAGCTAAGGCATCAAGCATTAGCATTAAGCATAAAGCGAAAAAAATGAGCAAAAGATTTAAACCCAAGTTTAGCATCAAGAAAGGCGATTCAGTAGTAGTTATTGCCGGTGATGATAAAGATGTATTGAAGCCACGTACGGTGCTGGAAGTATTTCCGGATGCTGCCCGTGTATTGGTTGAAGGTGTAAACATCGTAACCAAGCACAGCAAACCATCGGCTCAAAACACAAAAGGTGGTATCGTGAAAATGGAAGCTCCGATCCATATCTCCAATGTAATGTTGTGGGATGGAAAACAGGCAACCAAAGTACAGCGCAGCCGTGAAAACGGAAAGCTGGTAAGGGTTTCTAAAAAATCAGGACAACCCATCAAATAATTGAACCAAGGTTAAAATAAGAAGAAGATGAGCACTACAAAATATACACCCCGTTTGGCAAGCAAGTACAAAACAGAAGTTGTACCTGCCTTAATGAAACGTTTTGGTTATAAAAGCATCATGCAGGTTCCCAAGCTGGAAAAGATCTGCCTGAACCGTGGCGTTAACGGAGCGGTGAACGATAAGAAACTGGTTGATATTGCAATCGAAGAGTTAACTACGATCTCTGGTCAGAAGGCAGTAGCAACAATGTCGAAAAAAGACATTTCAAACTTTAAGCTTCGTAAGAACATGCCCATTGGCGCCCGTGTAACATTACGTGGTGTAAATATGTACGAGTTCCTCGATCGCCTGATCACTGCTTCATTACCCCGTGTACGTGACTTTAAAGGTGTGAATGAAAAATCATTCGACGGCCGTGGTAACTACACAATGGGTGTAACCGAGCAAATCATTTTCCCTGAAATTGATATTGACAAAGTGAATAAGATCACCGGTCTGGATATCACTTTCGTAACTACAGCTACTACAAACGAAGAAGCGTATGAGCTGTTGAAAGAAATGGGAATGCCGTTTAAAAATGCTAAAAAAGATCAACAATAAGTTATGGCTAAAAAATCAATAACAGCCCGTCAAAACAAAAGAGAGAAAATGGTAGCACAGTATGCTGAAAAGCGTGCTGCTCTGAAAGCTGCTGGTGATTATGCTGCATTGGATGCACTTCCAAAAAACGCATCACCGGTACGTTTAAAGAACCGTTGTCAGTTGACCGGCCGTCCAAGAGGTTACATGCGTTACTTTGGAATTTCACGTGTGTTGTTCCGTGACATGGCACTGAATGGTAAAATACCAGGCGTTAAAAAAGCAAGCTGGTAATACAGCCAACCCCGCAAGGGAAGTTTGTGCAGGTATTGAATATGATGCACAAAGCAAACAATTTTTAAATCATTCAATTAAAGAATAAAATGGTTACAGATCCTATTGCAGATTTCCTTACCCGTGTTCGTAATGCGCAGATGGCAGGCCACAGAATTGTAGAGAT
>CAYMSG010000518.1:0-2521 GCA_964392955.1 uncultured Chitinophagaceae bacterium
ATGCATTTAAAAGTGTAATGGTACAAACAGGTTTGGAAAGCGGAGATCGGATCGAAATTCTTTCCGGATTAAAGGAAGGAGACATCGTTGTATTGTCAGGTGCTTACTTGCTGCATAGTGAATATGTTTTTAAAAAGGGAGCTGATCCAATGTCGGGTCATAATCATTAAAACATTCCATACAGGGATACGAGAAGAGCCTCCTGAAAATTGGAGGCTCTTTCCTTTATGTCAAACCTGTTCCATTATTGGAATTCCTTATAATAAAAACGACCCCGAAGAAATTCGGAGTCGTTTGGTTTTGAAAGGATACTGATTGTGCTGCTACTGTATAATGATTTTTTTGCTTGTACGTTGTTGTCCTTGTACAATGCTGAGTACATACATGCCTTTGTTAAATCGGTTTTCAAGTTTCAGCTGACGGTTGGTTTGTGGCGGTAATGTTTGTGTATATACAATTCTGCCTGTTACATCCGTTAACTGAATTAGTACTTGCTGCTCTGCAACAATTGTACCCGGCAATAAAACGGTGATTGGACTGCCTTTCTGCACCGGGTTTGGATACACTGCAAATGCATTGGTAAATGGCTGATCCACTAATTGTGAGCCGATGTTTGCCCCCTGTGTTTCCTGCTGATTAGCAGCACTTGTAATTTCCGGTGCCGCTTCACGGATCACAATACGATCAATAAATGGAGCATCAGTACCAGTTGGCCGCAACTCGATTGTATTGGCACCTTGTACAAAGTTGACTGTAATGGTTTTCTTCCCAACAACAGGATTGGTTTCAAAACACCATGGACCAGAGGCATCAAAAACAGTAGTTGTAAACGACTCACCATTGATAGATATTCCCAGGTTGCGTTGCACTTTTGAGATATAGTAAATATCTACTTCGTAAGTTTTGCTCTCGTCCGTTAGCAGATTATTGAAACGGATTCTATTGTTTACATTCAATCCCATATTTACCAAAGTGCCGTTTGACGCAATGGTGCAAGCAGGAGTGGCGTTTGTTCCAATAAGTTGAGCTGTTTCAGCTTCCAGTGAAAGATTATTCAGCTCTGCTTTTACCAGTATTATTTTATCAATGAAAGGCGCATCGCCACTGAATGGAGTAATATCAATTATATTGATACCACGTTTCAATATAACAGTTGTTTCAAATACAGCAGGGCTTCCATTGTTAAAACACCACGCACCTGAAATGGGTGGACTTTGACGGCCAAGTATTGTTCCGTTTACAATCAACCTGAATGAACGCAAAGCAGCACTCATGTAAGAAACTTTTAGCGTATAAGCTCCTGCTTCTTCGGCAACGATCTCAGCAAAGCGAACACCATTTGCATTCACATTAAACATATTCACCTGTTGGCCATTGGAAGAAGTGACACAATTTACCACTGAAGCAGCCCCAAGTAATATTGCATGCTCTGCTTCAAACTCCAGGTTCTCAGAAATAGCCAGCACATTCGGATCGGTTGTTTCCGGTAGTTTTCCTTTTGTGGCTACAGCAATCCGGTCAACAAATACATAACCACTTGCAACGGCAATTTTTATTTCGTGTGTGCCTGCTGAAAGGAAATGTGTGAAAGCTCTGTCTTCTGTACCATAGCTGTAGTGGAATTTTTTCCAGTACCATTCATATGTAGCGTTACCAAGATTATTCCATTTCCGGAAAGGTTCATCATCAACCGCAATCCACAAAGCAGTTGCTGATGGATTCAGTGCCTGTAACTTGGCCCAGATATCATATTCATCCGATTTATCTACAGCTACAGTGAAAGTGATTACTTTGTTGGTGCCCTCTGGTGTTTCTGTTGAAATAATACCTTCTTCACTTTTTACAAATGCACCGCCAATTGCATTGGCTGCTGTTGCTGCTGTCCATGCACTTCCTTTTGCAGAAAGTTCAGCTTCATAAAAGTTCACAACATCTGTGGCGTCCAGTCCCCATTTGAGTGATGATGGTGCACAATAACCGGCTTCTTGCGATACAAGACCGGATGTTTCAGAACCATTGATCAATGCAACCTGGTCGAGCAGAATATTACTGTTTGGATATTCAATTGTTAAGCGATGTTTTCCAACACCCAGATCATAAAAGCGTGGTATCTGGAACCAGGTAAATGTACTGCTTACAAATGGAGTGATCTGTTCAAGCGGTTTTCCATCAATATTGATGCGGATAGCACTTGGAGTTCCAACCGAACGGGAACGGATCCATACACGATAGTTTCCGGCTTCTGCCAGTTCAAATTCAAAATGAATTTGTTTTGCGAGTGCTGTAGCACCCGGCAAGCTGTTATTGCCCTGAATATATAATCCGTTTGATGCTTCGCTGTTCTCCAGTACGTTCCATTGGTTACCGATAAACTTACCACACTCTGCTTCGAATACAAGGCTGTTGGTTGGAACAGAAACAAACGGCAGGTCAAGTCCTTCCAGATTATTCGGACACTCCATAGTTAAATCAGGGATGGAAGGAGTAGAGGGATGATTCATATACAGTTCACCTATATTGG
>CAYMSG010000519.1:0-2519 GCA_964392955.1 uncultured Chitinophagaceae bacterium
GGTGCCCGCCCGTTTTACAGAAGCCGGTCTTGAGTTTCCGGTTGAATACAATGGTGTATTGATGCACGATATGTTTGGGTTAATGAAAGTTACTTTCAGTGAATTGTGGGTGGTGATCGTTTACATTATTGGCTGTGTTTCTTTGTTCTGGCATTTGCTGCATGGTTTTCAAAGTGCCTTCCGCACCATAGGGGTAAGCAACAATCGTTACCTTTTGTTGTTAAACTCAGTAGGAATGGGGTTTTCCATCTTGGTAAGTGTGTTGTTTGCATTGATGCCTGTTGCGATGTACCTCAAGTGGATCGAATAAGTACAAACGTTGAAGTGTGCGACGCAACAAAAGCCACACACATAGCACAAAAGCTGGCTACCAAAAAAATACCTCTTAAACTTGTACGATAACCGAATTTGATACGATATGCTCAATTCAAAAATTCCTGCCGGTCCGTTAGATACAAAGTGGAAAAATTACAAAGCAACCTGTAAACTGGTTAACCCTGCCAATAAACGCAGCCTGGAAGTGATTGTGATTGGAACCGGTTTAGCCGGTGCCTCTGCAGCTGCAGCCTTAGGGGAGCTTGGGTACAAGGTAAAAGTATTTTGTTTCCAGGATAGTCCCCGCCGTGCACACTCCATTGCAGCGCAAGGGGGTATCAATGCTGCCAAAAACTACCAGAACGATGGCGACTCTGTTTACCGTTTGTTTTATGATACCATTAAAGGTGGTGACTACCGTGCACGTGAAGGAAACGTTCATCGCTTAGCCGAAGTGAGTGTAAACATCATTGATCAGTGCGTGGCACAAGGGGTTCCTTTTGCACGTGAATATGGTGGTTTGCTCAGCAACCGTTCCTTTGGTGGTACACAGGTACAACGTACATTTTATGCTGCCGGGCAAACCGGTCAGCAGTTATTGATAGGTGCTTACCAGGCGCTTGAGCGTCAGGTGGCATTGGGTACTGTAACACAATATTCACGTCATGAAATGCTGGATATTGTAATGATCGATGGGAAAGCACGTGGTATCATTGCCCGTAATTTAGTAACCGGTGAGTTGGAACGTCATTTCGGTCATGCGGTACTGTTATGCAGCGGTGGTTATGGCAATGTATTTTATCTTTCTACAAATGCCATGGGCAGCAACGTAACTGCAGCGTGGAAAGCGCATAAGAAAGGAGCGATGTTTGCCAATCCTTGCTTTACACAAATTCACCCAACCTGTATTCCTGTAAGTGGCGATCACCAGAGTAAGTTAACATTGATGAGTGAATCGCTCCGGAATGACGGTCGTATCTGGGTGCCTAAAAAACAAGGCGATACACGGAAGGCTAATGAAATTCCGGAAGAAGAAAGAGATTATTATTTAGAAAGAAGATATCCTGCATTTGGTAACCTCGTTCCCCGTGACGTGGCCAGCCGTGCAGCAAAAGAACGTTGCGATGCCGGTTATGGTGTTGGTTCCAGCAAGCAGGCTGTGTATTTAGATTATGCAGCAGCTATTCAGCGTTATGGAAAAATTGAAGCAGGTAAACGTGGTATTGATGCCGATGCTGAAACTATTACACAGTTGGGAAAAGATGTGGTGAAAGAAAAATATGGTAACCTCTTTGATATGTATGCAAAGATCACCGGCGAAAACCCATACGAAGTGCCCATGCGTATCTATCCGGCGGTGCACTATACCATGGGTGGATTGTGGGTTGATTATGAGTTGATGACGAACATCCCTGGTCTGTACGCATTGGGTGAAGCCAACTTCAGCGATCATGGAGCTAACCGTTTGGGTGCAAGTGCTCTTATGCAGGGATTGGCTGATGGATATTTTGTGATTCCTTATACCATTGGCAACTACCTGGCTGATGAAATCCGCACCAAAGCGATCCCAACCGATCATCCGGCGTTTGCAGAAGCTGAAAGCAAAGTACGTGACCGTATTCATATGCTCATGAACATCAAGGGTACAAAAACCGTTGAGAGTTTCCATAAACGTTTGGGTAAAATTATTTGGGATAAATGTGGTATGGCCCGTAATGCCGATGGTTTGAAACAGGCGATTAAAGAAGTTCAGCAATTAAAAAATGAATTCTGGAGTGATGTGCGTATTCCGGGTGAGATCAACGAAATGAACCCTGAGTTGGATAAAGCCAACCGTGTGGCTGACTTTATTGAGTTAGGTGAATTGATGTGTATCGATGCCTTAAACCGCGAAGAAAGTTGTGGTGGTCACTTCCGTGAAGAACATCAGACAGAAGATGGTGAAGCGCTGCGTCACGATGATAAATATATGTATGTAGCTGCCTGGGAAATGAAAGGAGATCATGAATGGCAATTACACAAAGAAGAATTGAATTACGAAGTGGTGAAACCGAGTCAACGCTCTTACAAATAATTTTAAAATCACTTTTGATTTTATGGAACACAAAAATATCAATGTAAAACTGAAGGTTTGGCGTCAAAAGAACAGCAAGGAAAAAGGTTCGTTTGAAACCTACGATGCAAAGAATATTTCGCAGGAAATG
>CAYMSG010000520.1:0-2515 GCA_964392955.1 uncultured Chitinophagaceae bacterium
TCTGTTTATAAATGCTTCACCTTCTATTAGAATGATTCCCAAAACTGTAAATAAAAACCATTGTTTCCTTTGCCACTGCCAAAACCATAATCGAAACGGATATGCAGCTTTTCGTTTTTGTTTACCGCAAACCGCAAGCCAGCTCCATAGGAATATTTCAATTGTGGTAAGCTGAGTGTACTGAATCTGCCGGCTACATCGCCCACACCGGCAAAGCCAACAGCACTGATGCGTTTGTAAACAGGTACACGATATTCAGTCTGTAAACTCAGTAAGTGATCATCTCTGTAGCGGCCGTTGAAATAACCACGCATCCGATCTGCACCGCCCAGCGATGCAATACTTCGGATGGGTACATCGGCACCAGTATTGAAAAATCCATACGCCTGCATGGCTAAAATTTGTTTTCGATAAACACGTTTGTAGAAACGTACATCTGCAATGAAATTTGTATAACGATGATCCGATAATAGCAGTGAAGTGAAATGCGTTGCCTGTAACGAAAGTAAATGTCCTTTGTTGGGCCAGAATGTATTGTTACGTGTATCCCATGAAACACTGGCACCCAGGCCCGATACCTGGTAGGGTTGACGACCGGCTACCTGTTGCTGTTCAAACAAGCCTGCATCTTTTACATTGATATCGATCACACGTTGAAAATCGTAGATCAATCCGGCAAATAGTTTATGACCCAACAAACGTTCACCGTGCAGGTGTATATAGAATTGTCTGAAGTTGTATTCTTCTTCGTTACTGTTGGGCGTATTGTTGCCCAACCCCCAAAAACGGTCGGGGAATGAACTGTACGAAAAATGACTGTTGAGAATATATTTTTCACCCGGAAAAAAGACCGGTCCGTTGATGGTGAAAATAAATTGCTTCCGTAACGAATAGCTGCCCAGAAAACGAATGGATGAAGTACGTGTGGTGGAATCTTTTTTTCGTGTGGTGTAAAATGTAAACGTACCACCTGCACCAAACGACCAATCGGTTTCAATGGAACGGGAAACAACCGGTAGCGCAAGCAAATGACTTTTGTTGGCCGAGGAATCTGTTGACTGTGCATACAGGTTTGATCGACTTACAACTAAGACACACAAAACGGCAATCACGGAAGTAAAGAACGTTTGCTGCTGCATGCATCAGGTTGTTTGTGAAAGTTGCAGAAATGCAGCACCCATATGACCGATAATGTCGCCAGCCAGCATTGCTTCCTGTGATAACTGCATGGCTGCCAGATCACCCGCCAGTCCATGCAGGTAAACACCCAGCACAGCAGCTTCTTCCGTATTATATCCTTGTGCCAGTAAGCCCGTGAGTATACCTGTTAACACATCGCCGCTTCCTGCTGTTGCCATACCTGCATTACCTGTATTATTGAAGTATGCGTTACCGTTAGGACATGCAATGAATGTGTGATGTCCTTTTAAAACGATCACACAATTCAGTTCAATCGACTTTTGTTGTGCCAGTTCTTTTCGTTCAAAATCATTGGCTGCTTTACCAAACAAGCGTTCAAATTCTTTTGGATGCGGAGTGAGGATACAATCTTCATGCAGTTGTGCAGTGAGGTCCTGCTTAATCGACAAAAGATTCAATGCATCTGCATCCAATACAAGTGGCTGATGAATTTGCCGGATCAACTGGATCAACAGTTCTGCTGTTTTTTCATGCAGGCCAATGCCGGGGCCAATACCAATGGCTGCATAGTGCAACAGATCTGTTGGAACTGTTGAAAGAAAACGTTCTTCTGCATCTGTATCCAACATCGCTTCCGGAATGCTTGTTTGAAGAATAGTGTATCCGCAGCGGGGGCTGTGCACCGTTAGTAATCCGGCACCGCTGCGTAAACAGGCTTGCGCACTCAGCACGGCTGCGCCCATTTTTCCGTAACTGCCGGCTGCAATCAACGCATGACCAAAATGGCCTTTGTGTAAATGATTTTTCCGTTTCCGATAAATATTGCTGATCAGCTCCCTGTCGATCAATTGATGTGCGGCAATTGTTTCGTTGTAATACGTCCTGTGCAATCCGATGTCGAGTAAATGCACCTGTCCGCAATGGTCTGCATTTTCAGCCATTAAAAAACAGGTTTTGTATTGCTGAAAGCTCAGCGTATAATCTGCTTTGATGCAGGGATCGTCTTTGCAGCTTTTATCGGCAAACATTCCCGAAGGAATATCAATTGAAATAACCGCAGCAGGGGAGGTGTTGAGATGTTCTGTTAATGCAGCGATCAATCCATCCAATGGTTTATTTAAACCGGTGCCCAGCAAGGCATCAATCACAATATCATGTTCCGTTAATGCCGGAAAGAATTCTGTTGATTGTAAAAAGTGAATTTCTTTTGTATGCGTATGCAACAAGGCAAGGTTTTTCTGAAAATCGTCGCTGCCCAGTTTGCCATTTTCAACAATGTACACTGTTACCATACATCCTTCCTGTATCAGCAACCGGCTGATGGCAAGCCCATCGCCGCCGTTATTTCCCTTGCCGCAAAATACATGCAGGTGTT